>NZ_JALHBH010000118.1:0-288469 GCF_022836805.1 Pseudomonas sp. RGM 3321 | reverse complement strand
GGTCTGGATGAGTACATCCGCTACTACAACAATGACCGCATCAAGCTGAAGCTAAACGGCTTGAGCCCCGTAAAATACAGGGCTCAGGCGGCGCGCTAAAACTGTCCAACTTTCGGGGGGCAGTCCACTGCGTGGGAATGCAGTTTTCGACGCTCCGCGTCGCAAAAGGACGCGGAGTGTCGAAAACTGCATGCCAACGCGGAGCATCGGCACGCTAGCCGCAGGCCTGATCAGCCCTTGATCAGCGCTTCAACCAACTTCACCTGGCGATCCAGCGTTGCGCGGTCAGCGCTGCGGACCGTAGCGTGCCCTACTTTGCGGCCAGCCTTGAACGCCTTGCCGTAGTGGTGCAGGTGGCAATCTTCGACGGCGATGACCTTGTCCACTGCCGGCACTTCACCGATGAAGTTGAGCATGGCGCTCTCGCCGACCTTGGCTGTGGAGCCCAGCGGCAGACCGGCAACCGCCCGCAGGTGGTTTTCGAACTGGCTGCACTCGGCGCCTTCGGTCGTCCAGTGACCGGAGTTGTGTACCCGCGGCGCAATCTCGTTGGCTTTCAGGCCACCGTCGACCTCAAAGAACTCGAATGCCAGCACGCCTACGTAATCCAGCTGCTTCAGGACGCGACCGGCGTAGTCTTCGGCCAGTGTCTGCAAAGGGTGATCAGTGCTGGCGATGGACAGGCGCAGGATGCCGCTGTCGTGCGTGTTGTGGACCAGCGGGTAGAACCGGGTCTCGCCATCACGCGCGCGAACGGCGATCAGCGACACTTCGCCAGTGAACGGCACAAAGCCTTCCAGCAGGCAAGGCACGCTGCCCAGCTCGGCGAATGTATCGGTCACGTCTGCTGCCGAGCGCAGGACCTTCTGGCCCTTGCCGTCATAACCCAGCGTACGAGTCTTGAGCACCGCAGGCAGGCCAATGCTGGCCACCGCAGCATCCAGATCGGCCTGCGACTGAATATCGGCGAATGCGGGGGTCGGAATGCCCAGATCCTTGAACATGCTTTTTTCAAACCAGCGGTCACGCGCAATGCGCAACGCCTCGGCGCTCGGATAGACCGGTACGAACTGCGACAGAAACGCCACGGTCTCGGCCGGCACGCTTTCGAACTCGAAAGTCACCAGATCGACTTCATCAGCCAACTGACGCAGATGGTCCAGGTCGCCGTAATCGGCACGCAGATGCTCGCCAAGTGCAGCAGCACAGGCATCCGGCGCGGGATCGAGAAAGGCGAAGTTCATGCCCAGCGGCGTACCTGCCAATGCCAACATGCGGCCAAGTTGGCCGCCACCGATTACACCGATCTTCATGGAAAAACCTCAGGCGTGGCGTGGGTCTGGATTGTCCAGGACGCTGTCTGTCTGCTCAGCGCGGAATTTCTTCAGCGCTGCGTGGAATTGAGGGTGTTTGGCGCCAAGGATACTGGCCGAAAGCAGCGCAGCGTTGATCGCCCCCGCTTTGCCGATGGCCAGGGTCGCTACCGGAATACCGGCAGGCATCTGCACGATCGACAGCAAGGAGTCGACACCCGACAGCATCGACGACTGCACCGGAACGCCCAGCACAGGCAGGTGGGTCTTGGCGGCACACATGCCAGGCAAGTGAGCTGCACCGCCAGCACCGGCGATGATCACTTCAATGCCACGGCCCTCTGCTTCGTCGGCGTACTGGAACAGCAGGTCTGGCGTGCGGTGAGCTGACACCACCTTGACTTCATAAGGGATGCCGAGCTTTTCCAGCATGTCGGCAGTGTGGCTAAGGGTGGACCAATCGGACTTGGAGCCCATGATCACGCCAACCAGTGCGCTCATCGTCGTGCCTCTCATAGGGCGCCCGCAGGCGCGTCTGAAAACAACAAGCCACGCGGGGGAACCGGCGTGGCTTGTTGTACGAATAGTGACCGATTTAACCGGCCAAAGGCCGCGCAGTATACCGCAAAGCACCAGGATGACAGCCCCCCTGGACGACCAACCGCATGAGGTTTTTACAGGCATGGGCCACCGAGACAGACGACCTCGGAAACGCCCCTCATTCTTCCTGCACTTTGGTACAGGTCAGGACTACACCAGCAGTTGCCAATCCTGATTTACCCGACGCTGCGATTGTTATTAATTATGTCCATGGCCTGCTTCGGGCCATGACCCCATTCACTACTCAAGGACGAGTAAAACATGCTCAAGACAATCGCAAAATCCCTGTTGCTGATCGCTGCGTTCGCACTCTCTCAGGCCGCTTTGGCTGATGACGCTTCGAAGCGCCCGCTGTTCTTTTTTCTGTTCATACATGACGACGTAAAGGAAACCAGCAACGAGCGCCTTACCGAGGACTACTTTACGTGGCTCATCAAGGACCTCGAAAGCTTTACCGGTCGCCGGTTGCATCTGCAGTTCGTTCGCAACGTTACTGACGTGACCGACGTTGAGTACAAGAACGACAACCTGGACCAGACGTACTCCATCTGGAAGGGCAGACTCAATCAGTATTTGAGCGAGCAAAACCTGCCGAAAAATGGCACGACCAAGTACCTGTTGCTGACGCAAAGCAGACTGAACTCAGGCACGCTTGGCTTTGCTACCCTCAATGGGCATACGGGTATCGCCTCAATGGAATCGTTCCCTGCCGCCGCCCATGAGCTGGGCCATATGCTCGGTGGCACTCACGAACTGGCAGAAGTGATTTACAAAGGTGGCTGGTGGTGCGAGACCAATCTGGTAGCAACCCGCCAATCCCTACGCGCCAACTGCTACGTCTACAGCGACAAAAACAAGCAAAAAATCGCGGCAAACCTGAGTGAGTTCCCCTGAACAAGTACGGGCCGCTTGCCAAGAGCGGCCCGCCTCACGATCACTCTGGTGCAGCCGCACTCTCAAGCTTGCGCCACAGCAAGCGCACATTGGCCTTGCGTACCAGGGCGCAGCGGTACAGGCGGATCTCCAGCGGCACATGCCACTGCGGCCCGCCACACACCACCAGTTCACCGCGCGCCAGTTCGGCGCGCACACTCAGTTGCGGCACCCAGGCGATGCCCAACCCCTCCAGTGCCATGCTTTTCAGGCTATCGGCCATCGCCGTCTCGTAAACCGTCGTGAACCGCAGGTTGCGCTGACGCAGCAGCAGATTCACCGAGCGCCCGAGAAAGGCTCCGGCGCTGTAGGCCAGCAACGGCACACTGCCCTCGCCTTCCATATCGAATAACGGCTGCCCGTCGGCATCGGCGGCGCAGACCGGCAACATCTCGGTATGCCCCAAATGCAGCGAGGGAAAGATTTCAGCGTCCATTTGCAGCGCGGCGTCAGGATCGTAGAACGCCAGCATCAGATCACAGCCCCCTTCACGCAGCGCATGTACGGCATCGCCAACGTTGGTGGCCACCAGCCGGGTCGCAATGTTCAACCCTTCGTTGCGTAACTGGGCGATCCAGCGCGGAAAAAACCCCAACGCCAGGGAGTGTGCCGCGGCAACCTGCATCACCTCGCCCTGCCCACCTTCCAGATGATGCAGATGGCGCACGACCTCACCCAGTTGTTCGACCACCGTACGCGCGGTAACCAGAAACAGTTGCCCGGCAGCGGTCAGTTCGATCGGCGTGCGCGAGCGATTGACCAGCGTCAGCCCCAAGGCCGACTCAAGACTGCGGATACGCCGACTGAACGCTGGCTGAGTCACGAAACGACGCTCGGCCGCCTGGGAAAAGCTTCGGGTGGCCGCCAGGGCGCTGAAATCCTCCAGCCATTTGCTTTCCAGATTCATCAGGTCCTCCCGGACAATGGATGACTGCTTCGACAGGCAACTGCGCATGCCCTGCACGCAACCGGTTTCAAGCGACCCCGGTGGGACGCCCGGCAACGCGCTGCGGATACATGACCAGACGGCTCTGGCAAGGCGGCCGGAGCAGCGCCAGGGTGCGACATTTTGCCCCCTTTACGCACTGAACGGAATCCGGGTCACACCCTGATTATGCCGTTATTGCATAGGCCAGCGTTTAACAGCATTGGTCAAGACGGGGCGGCAAGCCCAATATTCGCGGCGTTCCGGCATTGTCCGTGCCTTTTTGAGACTTCTTTTATCATGTCCTCGCCTGCATCATCGCGCATCGAAAAAGACCTGCTTGGTGTTCTCGAAGTACCTGCCAACGCGTATTACGGCATCCAGACCCTGCGAGCGGTGAACAACTTTCACCTCTCGGGCGTGCCGCTTTCGCACTACCCTAAACTGGTTGTGGCCCTGGCCATGGTCAAACAGGCGGCAGCGGATGCAAACCATCAGCTCGGACACCTCAATGACGCCAAGCATGCGGCCATCAGCGAGGCCTGCGCCCGCCTGATCCGCGGCGACTTCCACGAACAGTTCGTGGTCGACATGATTCAGGGCGGTGCTGGCACCTCCACCAACATGAATGCCAACGAAGTCATCGCCAACATCGCTCTGGAAACCATGGGTTTCGAGAAAGGCGAGTACAAACACCTGCACCCCAACAACGATGTAAACATGGCGCAGTCGACCAACGACGCCTATCCCACCGCGATCCGTCTGGGTCTGCTGCTGGGTCACGACGCCCTGCTCGCCAGCCTGTCCAGCCTGATTCAGGCGTTCGCCGCCAAGGGTGAAGAGTTCAACCATGTGCTGAAGATGGGCCGCACCCAGTTGCAGGACGCCGTTCCAATGACCCTGGGTCAGGAATTCCGCGCCTTTGCCACCACCCTGACTGAAGACCTCAATCGCCTGCGCAGCCTGGCACCCGAGCTGTTGACTGAAGTGAACCTGGGCGGAACCGCCATCGGCACCGGCATCAACGCCGACCCCGGCTATCAGAAGCTGGCGGTCGATCGTCTGGCGCTCATCAGCGGCCAGCCTCTGGTGCCGGCAGCCGACCTGATCGAAGCGACCTCCGACATGGGCGCCTTCGTGCTGTTCTCGGGCATGCTCAAGCGTACTGCGGTCAAGCTGTCGAAAATCTGCAACGACCTGCGCCTGCTGTCCAGCGGCCCGCGCACCGGCATCAACGAAATCAACCTGCCGGCACGCCAGCCAGGCAGCTCGATCATGCCCGGCAAGGTCAACCCGGTGATCCCGGAAGCGGTCAATCAGGTTGCTTTCGAAATCATCGGCAACGACCTCTCGCTGACCATGGCTGCCGAAGGCGGACAACTGCAGCTCAACGTGATGGAGCCGCTGATCGCCTACAAGATCTTCGACTCGATCCGCCTGCTGCAGCGCGCCATGGACATGCTGCGCGAGCACTGCATCGTCGGCATCACCGCCAACGAACAGCGCTGCCGCGAGCTGGTCGAGCATTCGATCGGTCTGGTCACTGCCCTGAACCCCTACATCGGTTACGAAAACTCCACCCGTATCGCCCGCATCGCGCTGGAAACCGGCCGCGGCGTGCTGGAACTGGTGCGTGAGGAAGGTCTGCTCGACGACGCCATGCTCGACGACATCCTGCGCCCGGAAAACATGATCGCTCCGCGTCTGGCCCCCTTGAAGGCCTGACAGGAAATGACCTGCGCACCAAGCTCACCAGATTGAGGGCCTAGACACCCCTCAATTTTTTGAGGGTCTGGGAGTGATTCTCCAGACCCTTTTTTTTGCCCGCAGCAAAGGGCTCTGACACTGGACCCAGAGCCTTCGGCACCCCACTTTGGCGGAGTAATCCGTGGAAGTATTCATTCATCGTCGCGAATGAAGAATCAGACGTCCAAGAAAGCGACTACAGACGTAAAAACTTTGCACCGGTATAGTGCGCCCCCTCAAAAGTAGCGAGGAATAACAAAAATGCTGGAAATGATTAACGACTTTCTCTCCGGTAAGGTACTGATCGTACTTATCGTTGGCCTGGGTAGTTACTTCACGATCCGCTCGCGTTTCGTTCAGTTTCGACACTTTTTCCACATGTTCTCGGTTTTTCGCGACAGTCTGCGCAGCAGCGCAGGTCAGTTGAGTTCATTCCAGGCCCTGATGCTCAGCCTTGCGGGCCGCGTCGGAGCAGGCAACATCGCAGGCGTCGGCATTGCCGTAACGCTGGGCGGTCCGGGCGCCGTATTCTGGATGTGGGTCACCGCACTGGTCGGCATGTCCAGCAGCTTCATCGAGTGTTCACTCGCTCAGCTCTATAAACGCAAGGATTCCGAAGGGCAGTTCCGCGGCGGTCCGGCGTTTTACATCCAGCACGGTCTGGGCAAGCGCTGGCTAGGCATGGTCATGGCCGTACTGTTGCTGGTGACCTTCGGTTTTGCCTTCAACGGCCTGCAATCCCACGCCGTGACCGACTCGCTGAAAAGCGCGTTCAACATCGACACCCGTACCACCGGCATCTGTCTGGTCGTGCTGCTGGGTCTGGCCTTCGTCGGCGGCATCAAGCGTATCGCGGCAATTTCCGACCTGCTGGTTCCGGTCAAGACCCTGATCTACATCGCGGTCACCATCTACGTCATCGTTCTGCAGATCGACCACGTTCCCGGCATGCTGATGACCATCGTCAGAAGCGCCTTTGGTCTTGACCCGGTATTCGGAGGCCTGATCGGCAGCGCCATCGTGATGGGCGTCAAGCGTGGCGTGTTCGCCAACGAAGCCGGTCTGGGCAGCGCGCCCAACGTGGCCGCTGTTGCGCATGTAGAGCACCCGGTTGCACAAGGCGTGGTTCAGGCGTTCAGCGTGTTCCTCGACACCTTCGTGATCTGCACCTGCACCGCCTTGCTGATCCTGCTGTCCGGTATCTACGACATCGGTTACGACGGCAACGGCATCGTTCTGGCGCAGAACTCGCTGGCCGCAGTGGTCGGTGACTGGGGCAGAATCTTCATCAGCGTGGCGCTGGCACTGTTCGTCTTCACCTCGATTCTCTACAACTACTACCTGGGTGAAAACAGCCTGCGGTTCCTGTTTGGCGAGAAGATCCAGACCATCATCATCTACCGTATCGCGGTGCTGGTGTTGATCATGTGGGGTGCCGTCGTCGACCTGAAAGATGTACTGGCATTCGCCGACATCACCATGACCATGCTGGCGTTCGTCAACCTGATCGCACTCGCCATGCTGTTCAAAGTCGTCAAGCGCATTCTGAACGACTACGATTCGCAGCGTCGGGCTGGCATCAAGACTCCGGTGTTCGATTCCAGCCAGTTCCCTGATCTGGACCTGGATCGCAGCGCATGGCCAGCCAATCCGACCCGTCAGTCGACACAGGACGCCGAAGCGGCAGCCAAGCCTGTACCCGAAGCACGATAACCAACGCGACCTTACGCCGGAGAACAACCATGACTGATCATGCACATAAACCCGCTCAGAGCGTCATGGTTCTTTACACCGGCGGCACCATTGGCATGCAGGCCAGCGCCAACGGCCTGGCACCCGCCTCGGGTTTCGAGGCGCGGATGGCCGGGCAACTGGCCGAGCACCCGGAACTGCGGGTGCCGCAGTGGCGCTTTCGCGAGATGTCGCCGCTGATCGACAGCGCTAACATGACCCCTTCCTACTGGCTGCGCCTGCGTGAGGCGGTGATTGAGGCGGTGGAGGTCGATGGCTGCGATGCAGTTCTGGTGCTGCATGGCACCGACACCCTGGCATACAGCGCGGCGGCCATGTGCTTCCAGCTGTTGGGTTTCCATGCTCCCGTAGTGTTCACCGGCTCGATGCTGCCCGCTGGCGTTCAGGACAGCGATGCCTGGGAAAACGTCAACGGTGCCCTGCTGGCGCTGGGTTCGGGTCTGGTGTCAGGCGTTCAGCTGTATTTCCACGGGCAACTGATGACGCCTGTGCGCTGCGCGAAAATTCGCAGCTTCGGTCGTCAACCGTTCGCACCGCTGCAACGTTCGCGTGGCGGTCATGCAGTGGTTTCGCTACCCGATGCACTGAACTACCGGCAGGCGAAGACGCTGGCAGAGGTCGCTGTATTGCCACTGTTTCCCGGCGTCGGCGCAGCTCAGCTGGACGGTCTGATCAACAGCGGTATTCGGGGTCTGGTGCTTGAATGCTTCGGCAGCGGCACAGGGCCAAGTGATGATCCGCAGTTTCTGGCCAGCCTGGAAAATGCACGAGCACTTGGTATCTGCGTTGTCGCGATTACCCAGTGCCACGAAGGCGGTGTCGAGCTGGATGTCTACGAAGCGGGCAGCCGCCTGCGTGGTGCAGGCGTGCTTTCCGGTGGCGGCATGACCCGCGAGGCAGCGCTTGGCAAACTGCATGCACTGCTGGGGGCAAGCCTGACGACCGAGGAAGTCAGGCGACTGGTCGAACTGGACCTGTGTGGCGAGCTGCGTTAAGCAGCTGCAATCTTTGCGTTAACCGAGGCGTTCTGCACACGCGCAACGCCTCACCCTCTTTACGAAGCCTTGCTTTCTTCCTGCGCGCCCCTGAGCATCGAATCCAGATTGCGCTCGATGTTTTCGCACAACGCCGTCATCTGAATCTCATGTTCGCTGGCACGGAACGGGCTCTGCAGGTCGGTGCCGATCTTTTCGATGGCCAACAGCATGAAGCCCACCACGGTTGATGCCAGCGGCGTGAACCAGCCCAGGGTTTCGACCAGGCCAATCGGTACGATCAGGCAGAACAGCGTGATGAACAGGCGCGGAAAGGCCACGTACGGATAAGGCAATGGCGTGTTGGCAATACGCTCCATGCCACCCTGGCAGTTGGAGATGTCCACCATGGTCGACTCCAGACGCGCCAGACGAATGCTGTCCAGCCGCCCCGCCTGATACTCTTTGGCCAACAGCGCTGCGGAGGTATTGAGCAGGTCGTTGGGGAAATTGTTGGTGTCGTGACGGCGCTCGAATTCCTCGCGGGGAATCAGCATCTGAATCTCGTCGCCACACTTGGCGCCTTTCAGGTGCGCGGACAGGCATTTCACGTAGGCAACATGGCGACGCAACAACGTGGCCTTGACCGGGTTGATCCCGGCGTCATCCTCGACCAGGGTCAGCACCTGCCGAGCGAAACTGCGCGAACTGTTGACCAGCGCACCCCACAACGTTCGTGCTTCCCACCAGCGGTTGTAGGCGCTGGAATTACGAAAGCTGGTGAGGACCACGAGTGCCGAGCCCAGCAGGGTCAACGGCATGGAAGGCAATGTAATCTTGCGCTCCAGATACAGCATGAAGTCGACCGTGACGATCACATCCCAGATCAACAACCAGAAAAGCGACCAACCCACATAACCGATGGTCTTGCCGAGAAAACGGATTTTCGAAATGATCGTTTGCTGCAAAAGAATTACCCCATCGAAAAATAAGCGAATCGCAGGCTCACAGCTGCTGCATGGCCTTTGAATGCCAAACCGGCAGATGGTTCGCAAACGACCCGCTTTATCTCGGGGTTACAGACTTCCTCAGCAGCCAGTCAGCGCCACTTGCGGGCGTTCGCCAGCGAAGAAAATCGGCCTCAAGCGGACGCCGATCACGTTACCGGCGTAGGCTGCAACGAGCCACAGCCAGCCGTGCAGGCTGCCCGAAGCAATACCGCTGAAGTACGCACCGATGTTGCAGCCGTAGGCCAGACGCGAGCCATAACCCAGCAGCAACCCGCCGATAACCGCAGCAACCAGCGAGCGCGTGGGAATGTCCAGGCTCGGCGCAAAACGGCCGGCCAGCCCTGCCGCCAGCAAGGCACCGAGCATGATGCCGATGTCCATCACACTGGTGACGTCTTCCCACACCGGAGCCGCCAACGCCTTGGCGTTCGCCGCGCTCTGCCAGAACACCCAACTGCCGACGTCCACACCCAGACCACTGGCCACCTTCGCGCCCCACAGCGCGAACGCCGAGGTGATGCCCCACGGACGCCCCGCCAGCGCCAGTGTTGCGTAATTGAGCAGCGCCAGCGCGACAGCGCCCCAGACCAGAACCCACGGCCCGCGAAGCACCCGGCTGAGCCCACGGTGATCAGTGCTGAGCGGCGCTTCAAGCTGTCCATGACGCCGCTTTTCGAGCTTCACGGTTATGAAAGCGATCAAGGCGAACAAAGCAAGATTCACCACCAGCGCAGGCAGCACGCCGAAGGTCTTGACCACCGAAACTGCCGGGAACGAAGGCAGAGCAAACCACCAGTCAACGTGATGGGTCGCAATCAACGAACCGAGGATGAAAAACAGCAGCGTCACCAGCATGCGTGCATTGCCACCACCTGCGGTGAACAACGTACCGGACGCACAGCCACCGCCCAGTTGCATGCCGATACCGAAGATGAACGCACCAACGACGACCGAAATTCCGGCCGGAGCGACCAGTCCGGTAACGGGCTGACCGAACAACGTGCCAGCACCCAGCGCAGGAAAAAATAGCACCACGGCCACCGCCAGCATGACCATTTGCGCCCGCAAACCCGCACCGTGGCGCTCACGAATAAACACCCGCCACGCCGAGGTGAAGCCGAATGCCGCGTGATACAGCGTCACGCCCAGCGCTGCACCGACGATCCACAGCATTACCTGGCGGGTGCCGACACTAAGCAGCAGAAACTGAGCGCCCATCAGCAGCAGGAACAGCGCAGCCAGCGGCGCGCCGAACTTGCGTCCGGGTGTTGCAGTAAGAGAGTTGTTCATGGGTATCTCAGGACAAGTAACAGAAAGTGCAGATTATACGCCTGCCAGCGGGACTACTCGGACCAGGCCTTGCGCAGCCTGTTCAATGCTTCGGCAATCTCGACCTCGGGCACTGCGGCAAAGCCCAGCACCAGCCCGGCGCGGTTATCCACAGGCTCGCTGGAATCGGGCAGCCAGTAATCACTCAAGGCATTCATCTCGACGCCGACGCTGCCAGCCTTGGCAATCAGTGCCTGCTCACGCGCGACACTGTCTACCTTGACCATCACATGCAGCCCTGCAACCACCCTGGGCATTACAGCGCACCCAGCTATGTCGGCAGGCCAGTTATCCAGCAGCGCATTACGACGGCTCAGCGCCGCGCGACGCATACGACGGATGTGTCGTTGAAAGTGCCCCGACGCAATGAATTGCGCCATGACCGCCTGCACGCCAATCTCGGTATGGCGCATGTCTACCGCCTTGCGCCGGCTGAACGGGCGGACAAGTTGCTCAGGCAGAACCAGATACCCGAGGCGCAGCGCCGGAAAGGCGATTTTGCCGAACGTGCCGACATAGAGCACTCGACCGCTCTGGTCGAGCGCAGCCAACGGGGCCAATGGCGACCCGCTGTACCGATACTCACCATCGTAATCGTCCTCGACAATCCAGCCCTGGTGCCTCTCGGCCCAGGCCAGTAATTCCAGGCGCCGTGCCAGGCTCATGACTACGCCAGTCGGGTACTGATGCGAAGGGGTCACATACGCCAATCTGCAATTGGCCTGCTCAAGGTCAGCGCAACGCATGCCCTCGTTATCCACAGGCACACCGTGCAATTGCGCACCTCCCAGTGCAAACGCATGACCCGCCGCGCGATAGCCTGGATTTTCCACAGCAACGCTATCGCCTGGCGTCAAAAGCAACTGTGCACAAAGGCTGATGGCATGTTGCGCGCCACTAGTGATCACAATTTGCTCAGCGCTGCAATGTAGCCCACGCGATGAACGCAGATAGACCGCAATCAATTCGCGTAACCGCGAGTCCCCCGCAGCAGCCCCATAACCGAGCTGAGCAAGGTCTGGCTTGCGCCAAAAGGCCGCATAAAGCTTGGCCCACAAGGCAAACGGGAAAAGATCGAAGGCCGGAACCCCTACCCGAAAGGCCCGCGGTCGTCCAGTCGGCGGCTCGTGCAGATGATGCTTTTCAAGCAGCACGCGTGTCGGGTTGTGGATAACTTCATCGGAACAATTCGACGGCATTTCTGCCGCAATTGTGGACAAACCTGTGTGTAACCCTGTGGATACACCTGTGGGTAAGTTGGTGGATAGTTTTTTACGGCTAGGCCGTCGAGGCGCAGCGCTTCGTTCAGACAGCTGCGCAACATACGTACCGTCGCCAACGCGCCCTTCGATGAAACCCTCGGCATATAGCTGGTCATAGGCCCGCATGACGCTGTTACGGGAGACGCCCAGTGAATGCGCCAAATCGCGGCTGGCTGGCAGACGCATGCCGCCACTCAAGCGCCCATCCAGCACTTGCTGGCGCAAAATCTCATAGAGCTGCTTGCTCAAGCCGTGATTCGGGTCCAGCTCAATGCCGGTAAGCGTGGGTGGAAACGCGACAGGGGCGATGGGCATTAATTGGTCCCATAAAAATTATAAAAAATGGATCTTACATCAGACCAATACCTTGCCTACGATCGCTTCATCAGCCAAGGAACATCACCATGTACATACCTGCCGCCTTCAAGGAAAACGACACGCTCAGCCTGCACGAGCAGATGGATCAAACTCGTCTGGCTATTCTTGTCACACAGGGTGAAGAAGGATTGCACGCGACCCACTTGCCGCTACTGTTGCGCCGCGATGAAGGTCCGCACGGCACGCTTTATGGGCATCTGGCCAGAGCCAACCCGCAGTGGCAGCAGTTGAACTCAGGTGTCGAAGCGCTGGTGATTTTTCCCGGCGGCGATGCCTATGTGAGCCCGTCTTTCTACCCGAGCAAGGCAGAACACGGCAAGGTTGTACCTACCTGGAATTATCTGGCCGTGCATGCCTATGGGCAGGCCACGGTTTTTACCGATGCAGCGCAACTGCACCAATTGCTGGCTGACCTGACCCATCGCCATGAGTCCAGCCGCCCGCAACCCTGGTCACTCGAGGATGCACCTGCGGACTACATTGCAAAAATGCTGGGGGCGATTGCAGGGTTTGCAATTCCCGTGCAGCGGCTGCAAGGCAAACGCAAACTCAGCCAGAACCGCAGCGCTTCGGACATGGCCGGTGTACGCGACGGCCTCGCTGCAAGCGAGGATGCAAACGATCAGCAAATCGCTCGTTTGATGAGCGCAGGGAGAACGTTATGACCGATGTCCGGATTCGCGCCGTTACTGTCGACGACCATAAGGCCTGGCTGCCTCTATGGCAGGCCTATCTGCGCTTCTACAATACCGAGTTGGCCGAAAGTGTCAGCGACGTCACCTGGCAACGCCTTGTGGACCCGAACGAACCGACCCACTCGGCGCTGGCCTGGCTGGATGGCGAAGCGGTGGGCATGGTGAACTTCATCTACCATCGCTCCAACTGGAGCATCAACAATGCCTGTTACCTGCAGGACCTGATTGTCGCGCCCGAGCAACGCGGAACGGGTATTGGCAGGCAACTGATCGAGTTTGTCTATGCCACGGCCAAGGCAGACGGTTGCGACAAGGTGCACTGGCTGACCCACGAAACCAACGCCACGGCCATTCAGTTGTATGAAAGGATTGCCGAACGGCCTGGCCTCATACAATTTCGCAAAGCGCTCTGAAACAGGAAGTGATTAATGTCCGACACTCTGCTGGACTGGCAAGCCGCTGCATTGCCCACAACCAAGACTCTGACAGGCCGTTTCATTCGCTTGGAAAAACTCGACGCCACACGTCACGCAGATGATTTGTGGGCTGCACTTCAGGGGCCGAATGCCGACCCGAAACTGTGGGATTACCTGCCTTACGGACCTTTTATCGAGCGCAGTGCGTTTGATGCATGGCTGGCCGGGCATCAGGTAGCGTCCGACCCGTGGTTTTATACGGTCGTCGATCAGCAGACCGGTAAAGCCGAAGGAGTCATCAGCCTGATGTCGATCGCCGCCGCCCACGGGCGTATCGAAATAGGTCATGTCACCTTCAGCGCGGCCATGCAACGCACTCCCAAAGGCACCGAAGCCATCTACCTGTTGGCCAGAGAAGCCTTCGCGCTGGGCTATCGCCGCCTGGAATGGAAGTGCAACGCCAACAACGCCCGTTCCAAACGCGCAGCCCAACGATTTGGCTTCAGCTACGAAGGTGCCTTCCGCCAGCACATGGTGGTCAAAGGTCAGAGCAGGGATACCGCGTGGTACTCGATCCTCGACAGCGAATGGCCTGAACTGCAAAAAACCTTTGAAAGCTGGCTGGCTGTGGATAACTTCGCGGATGGGCAGCAGATCAAAGGGCTTGAGGCGTTTCGCTGATCCTGAGGACGCAGAGCGTCCAGAACGGCATTCCCACGCTGGAGCGCGTGGAACGATAGCGGTGACAACCGGGCCCGCCTGCACAGAATAAAAAAAGGGAAGCCACGAGTGCTTCCCTGAGGTAAATCGTTGAGTTATCTGTATGTGCCCGGTCAGCCTTCGATCTCGATCAACACTTCGCCCGGATTGACCCGGTCGCCCTTGGCGACGTGGATGGCGACGACCTTGCCCGCGACCGACGCCTGAACCTCGGTCTCCATCTTCATCGCTTCAGTGATCAGCAGTGCCTGACCGGCCTTGACCACATCGCCCTCCTTGACCAGCACATCGACGATGTTGCCGGGCATGGTCGTGCTGACGTCGCCCGGTGCATGGGCCTGCTTGCGTTTGCTGGCCCCGCCACCGACGAATTCGTTGAGCGGCTCGAACACCACCTCTTCCGGCATGCCATCGATGGACAGGTAGAAGTGGCGCTTGCCCTCGGCCTTGACGCCCACGCCGGTGATGTCGACCCGATAGGTTTCGCCGTGCACATCAATAACGAACTCGGTCGGCACGCCCTCGCCGCCCGCTCTGGCCACGCTTCCGGCTTCGGGAATCGGCAGCAGCACTTCCGGCGTCAGTGTTCCGGCTGCACGCTCTTCAAGAAACTTGCGGCCGATGTCCGGGAACATGGCAAAGGTCAGCACGTCCTCTTCGGACTTGGCCAACACGCCGATATCGGCCCTTAGCTTGGTCATCTCCGGCTTGAGCAGGTCGGCCGGACGAACATCGATCAGTTCTTCATTGCCGATCGCCTGGCGACGCAGCTTCTCATCCACCTGCCCCGGCGCCTTGCCGTACCCGCCCTGCAGATACAGCTTCACTTCATTGGTGATGGTTTTGTAACGCTCCCCGGCCAACACGTTGAAGAACGCCTGAGTACCGACGATCTGCGAAGTCGGAGTTACCAATGGCGGATAACCGAGGTCTTTGCGCACGCGCGGAATTTCAGCCAGTACTTCGCTCATGCGGTTGAGTGCGCCCTGCTCTTTCAACTGATTGGCCAGGTTGGAAATCATCCCGCCAGGCACCTGATTGACCTGCACGCGTGTATCAACCGCGGTGAATTCGCTCTCGAACTGGTGATACTTCTTACGCACCGCGTAGAAATACAGACCGATTTCCTGCAACAGTTCCAGGTCCAGCCCGGTGTCAAACTCGCTGCCCTTGAGCGCCGCAACCATTGACTCGGTGCCCGGATGGCTAGTGCCCCAGGCAAAGCTGGAGATCGCCGTATCGATATGGTCCGCGCCGCTTTCAATGGCCTTGAGCTGGCACATGGCAGCCAGGCCTGCGGTGTCGTGGGAGTGAATGAACACCGGCAGCGACTGTTCGGCTTTCAGCGCCTTGACCAGTTCACCCGTGGCATAGGGAGTCAACAGACCGGCCATGTCCTTGATCGCCACCGAATCGCAGCCCATCGCTTCCATCTGCCGGGCCTGCGCGACGAACGCTTCGATGGTGTGCACCGGGCTGGTGGTGTAAGCGATGGTGCCCTGCGCATGCTTGCCCGCCGCTTTCACCGCCTCGATGGCAACGCGCAGGTTACGCACATCGTTCATGGCATCGAAAATACGGAACACATCGATACCGTTCACCGCCGCCTTGGCGACGAACGCCTTGACCACGTCATCGCTGTAATGCCGATAGCCCAGCAGGTTCTGGCCCCGCAGGAGCATTTGCAAACGGGTATTGGGCAAGGCCGCGCGCAGTTGACGCAGGCGCTCCCACGGATCTTCCTTGAGAAAACGCACGCAGGCATCGAAGGTCGCGCCGCCCCAGACTTCCAGCGACCAGTAACCGACCTTGTCGAGCTTGTCGCAGATCGGCAGCATGTCCTCGGTACGCATGCGGGTCGCCAGCAATGATTGGTGAGCGTCACGCAGGATGGTGTCGGTTACAAAAATCTTTTTGGACATTTCACTATTCCTTACAGACCGGCGTGTGCGGCAATGGCGGCGGCGATGGCCAGAGCCAGCTCTTCGGGTTTGCGCTTGATCGAATAATTGGTCAGCTCGGGGTGGCTCTCGACAAAGCTGGTGTTGAATTCACCGCTGCGAAATTCCGGGTTACGCAGAATTTCCTGGTAATAGGCAGCCGTTGTCTTCACTCCTTGCAGGCGCATGTCATCCAGCGCACGCAGGCCACGGTCCATCGCCTCTTCCCAGGTCAGCGCCCAGACGATCAGCTTCAGGCACATCGAGTCGTAAAACGGCGGAATGGTGTAGCCGGTGTAAATTGCCGTATCGGTGCGCACGCCTGGTCCTCCGGGCGCGTAATAGCGGGTGATCTTGCCGAAACTGGGCAGAAAATTATTTTTTGGGTCTTCGGCGTTGATCCGGAATTGCAGGGCAAAACCGCGGTGAATGATGTCTTCCTGCTTGATCGATAGCGGCAGGCCGGAGGCGATACGGATCTGCTCGCGAACAATATCGATGCCGGTGATTTCTTCGGTGATGGTGTGCTCGACCTGCACCCGGGTGTTCATTTCCATGAAGTACACCTCGCCCTCGGCGAGCAAAAACTCCACGGTCCCGGCGTTCTCGTAACCGACAGCCTTGGCCGCACGCACCGACAGATCACCGATATAAGCACGCTGCTCGGGAGTCAGTTGCGGGCTGGGAGCGATTTCGATGAGCTTCTGATTGCGGCGCTGAATCGAGCAATCGCGCTCGAACAGGTGCACCACGTTGCCGAAGCTGTCGCCCAGAATCTGCGCTTCGATATGCTTGGGATTGACGATGCACTTCTCGAGAAACACTTCCGCCGAGCCAAAGGCCTTGGTCGCTTCGGAAATCACCCGAGGGAATGCCTGCTCGAGTTCTTCGCGGCTGTTGCAACGGCGTATGCCGCGCCCGCCGCCCCCGGAGGTGGCCTTGAGCATCACCGGGTAACCAATACGCTCGCCTTCGACCAGCGCCTCGTCGATGTCCGCCACGTTGCCTTCGGTGCCGGGCGTAACCGGCACACCGGCCTTTATCATGCTGCGCCGCGCTTGGGTCTTGTCACCCATGCGACGAATCACTTCTGCGGACGGACCGATAAACTTAATGCCACGTTCAGCACAGATGTCGGCCAGCTCGGCGTTCTCCGACAGAAAGCCATAACCGGGATGCAGCGCATCGCAGCCAGTCTCTACCGCCAGATTTACCAGCTTGCGCGGGTTCAGGTAACCGGCCAACGGTTCGGCACCAATGCTATAGGCTTCGTCAGCACGTTTGACATGCAGGGCATGCCGGTCAGCGTCGGAAAAGATCGCGACCGAGCGAATACCCATCTCGGCGCAGGCGCGCACGATCCGGACGGCAATCTCCCCGCGGTTGGCGATCAGAATTTTTGTTATCACTGGCGTTTCCCTCGACCCGTTTTTGTAACAGGGCATGTGACTGAATGCCGCAGGGACACCCTATGCCGAATCAAGGATTAACAAAAATGAGTAAAAGTTGGGAGATACATAAGTAAAAGCTTATAGTTGAACCTTCTTGCCGTCTCTGGAAGCTTTTATAAATGCGTAAGTCATTGATGCGTATGACATTGCGTCAGCTGCGTATTTTCAATGAAGTATGCGATCTGCGCTCATACAGCCGTGCAGCCGAAGAGATGTCTCTGACGCAGCCTGCCGTCAGCCTGCAGATTCGCCAGCTTGAAGAGCTGATCGGCCAGCCGCTGTTCGAATACGTCAGCAAAAAGCTCTACCTCACTGAGGCGGCGCAGGCACTGCAACTGGCCAGCCGGGATATTTTCGGACGCCTGGAAAGTCTGGACATGCAGCTTTCGGACATGCAGGGCTCGCTGCAAGGCCAGTTGAAGCTGGCGATTGAATCCAGCTGCAAGTATTTCATTCCTCACCTGTTCGCTGCGTTCAAACGCCAGCACCCGGAAGTCAGCCTGAGTCTGATGGTGGTCAATCGTGCACAGGTCATCAGGCGATTATCGGACAACCGCGATGATCTTGTAGTGATGTCAGCGGTGCCGCTGGATATGGGCCTGGAGTTTCTACCCTTTCTCAACAACCCGATTGTCGCCGTAGCACCGCCTGACCACCCGCTGAGCAGCCTTGCGACGTTGAATTTGAAAGACCTGGAGCCCTGGCCGCTACTGACCCGGGAAACGGGGTCGGGCACACGCCGGGCTTGCGAGGAGTACTTCAAAGAGAAACGCGTGTATTTCACGCAGACGCTGGAGGTGTCTTCCAGCGAGGCGCAACGCGAATGTGTGGTCGCCGGGCTGGGCCTGGCGATTCTGACGCGGCATGCGGTCTGCCAGGAACTCGCCACCGGTGCTCTCGTGGAGCTACCCGTGGCGGAGTTGCCGCTGTATCGAAGCTGGTGCGTGGCTCAGGCCAGAGACAAACGCCTGTCACCCGTGGCTCATGCCTTTCTTGCGTTCATCCGCACCGAACGTGCGCAGATCAGCCAGCTTGTCGAGCGTTTCGACGGTCGACCGCGGGCAACTTGATAGTCTGCCAGACGGCGTTATCCATGCCATCCATGTAGTCACACAGCTCCTGGTTAAGCTGACGCGCTTCGCTGTAGCTCTCGATAGCCCGACGAAACTCCATGCGGCGCTGGTCTTCCTGCTGACGGCGGGTTTTCACGGTACTGGTGGGTAAATCATCGTAATGCCGAGCCATATCCTGTCTCCCAATACGTTTTGTGGGAGCACCAGAATGGAGCGCGACGGTGACAATCAGGCGGCATGCAGATGACGAATCGATGAACTTTCGTTCAGCGCTCATTAAAAGAAATCTCAAAAATATATATGTATTGCCGCTCGTTGGCGCGCCAGACACAAACTAGCCCTGCAAGACGCAACTCACAAACCAAATAACTTATTAGCAAGGAGCTACCCCAATGACTATCAAAAGCAAAAACTGGATTGTGCGTGATGACAGGACGCCAGATGTGAATACCCTGACAGTAGCTGGCCTCGTCCCCACAACCGCCAGCAACGCGTTCCCCTTGCTGACTCTCAGCAGCCGACAGAGTGAAGCAGGCCAACTGAACCTGGACCTGACTTACAAGGCAGGAGATTTCGGTCTGCAAATTCTGAGCGAGGCACCGGTTATATACACCCAACCCAGCGATACAACCATCACCACCGTCTGCATCTATCAAGACGAAGAGTTGCTGGAAAACATTGATGAGCTGACTGTTATACAGTGATCAAAAAGTAACAGATTCAGTAAAGCTCTCGCCAGACGCCTCAGGGTTTCCGGGGGAAAGCTTTATTCGTCGCATTAGCTGACTGCTAACGTCGTCAGTCTTCGTGAGTCTTTATCGACTTCGGCGACAGACGCAAGCCACGCAGGCTGCGCTTGACGCTCTTGAGGTGATTGACCAGGCTCGGGCCGCGGGCCATTGCCACGCCCATCGCCAGCACATCAATCACCACCAGGTGCGCGATACGGGATGTCAGCGGCGTGTAGATTTCGGTGTCTTCATGTACATCGATGGCCAGATTGACCGATGACAGCTCGGCCAGCGGCGTCTGGCTTGGGCACAGGGTAATCAGCGTTGCGCCGCTCTCGCGGACCAGATTGGCGGTGATCAGCAAGTCCTTGGAGCGCCCCGACTGGGAAATGCATACCGCGACGTCTGTCGGCTTGAGCGTGACCGCCGACATCGCCTGCATGTGCGGGTCGGAATACGCCGCCGCGGTCAGCAGCAAACGAAAGAACTTGTGCTGCGCATCGGCAGCCACTGCACCGGAAGCGCCAAACCCATAGAATTCGACCCGATTGGCCCCGGCCATAGCCGTGACCGCCAGCTGCAAAGCATGTGGGTCAAGGTTTTCGCGCACTTCCATGAGCGTGTGCAGGGTAGTGTCGAAAATCTTCAGGCTGTAGTCGGCGACCGAATCGTCTTCGTGAATCGCGAACTGGCCGAAACTCGCACCCGCGGCCAGACTCTGCGCCAGTTTGAGCTTGAGGTCCTGGAACCCGGTGCACCCAATGGCGCGGCAGAAGCGCACGATGGTTGGCTCACTGATGCCGACGCTGTGCGCCAGATCCGCCATGGAACTGTGCATCACAGCCGCAGGGTCAAGCAGCACATGATCGGCAACCTTAAGCTCCGATTTGCGCAGCAAATTACGTGACTGGGCGATGTGTTGCAGCAGATTCAAGGGGCAGACTCGGCAAGGGGAAGATGGGCTGGGTTGTAGCTTTCTTGTAGTTATACTACATGACCTGCAAACCGCCCAGTTAAACGACGCTGAAACCTGTTACACGGGCCCTGAATGGGTGAATCGAAAAAAATTGTGGGAATAATCCTACATTAAGCAGAATCCTGCGCCAGGCCTGCGAATGACCAGTCTTCAAAGTCGACTGACCGCGTTCGACCCTGCACCGCACGACGACCGGTCGTCAGCACCCGGGCATTTTTATTGCCTGACGCAAAGCATGGTTTGCCCGTCATGACGCAGCACCCTAGAATGCGCGGATGCGCGATGATCTCTCTCTTCTTCTGAATTCCCTCAACGATGCCCAACGTCAGGCCGTAGCCGCCTCATTGGGTCGTCAGTTGGTCCTGGCCGGTGCTGGCTCCGGCAAAACCCGTGTGCTGGTGCATCGCATCGCATGGCTGATGCAGGTCGAGCAAGCCTCCCCTCATTCGGTCCTGTCGGTGACGTTCACCAACAAGGCTGCCGCCGAAATGCGCCACCGCATCGAGCAACTGATGGGCATCAGCCCTGCCGGCATGTGGGTGGGCACCTTCCACGGCCTGGCCCACCGCCTGCTGCGGGCGCACTGGCAGGAAGCCGGGCTGGTGCAGACCTTCCAGATTCTCGACAGCGATGACCAGCAGCGCCTTGTAAAACGCGTGATGCGCGAACTGGGCCTGGATGAACAACGCTGGCCTGCGCGTCAGGCCCAGTGGTTCATCAACGGCCAGAAAGATGAAGGCCTGCGCCCGAAACATATTCAGGCCAGCGGCGATCTGTTCCTGACCACCATGAAAAGCGTCTACGAAGCCTACGAGGTCGCCTGCCAGCGCGCTGGCGTCATCGACTTCTCCGAACTGCTGCTGCGCGCACTCGACCTGTGGCGCGATAATCCGGGTTTGCTTGCGCATTATCAGCGTCGTTTCCGCCATGTATTGGTGGATGAATTCCAGGATACCAACGCCGTGCAGTACGCGTGGCTGCGCCTGCTCGCCCAGGGTGGCGACAGCCTGATGGTGGTCGGCGACGACGATCAGTCCATTTACGGCTGGCGCGGCGCGAAGATCGAGAACATCCACCAGTATTCCTCTGACTTCCCGGACACCGAAGTCATCCGCCTTGAGCAGAACTACCGCTCCACGGCGAGCATTCTCAAGGCTGCCAACGGCTTGATCATCAATAACAGTGGTCGCCTGGGCAAGGAATTGTGGACCGACGTCGGCGATGGCGAGCTGATCAATCTGTACGCCGCGTTCAACGAGCACGATGAAGCGCGTTACGTGGTCGAGACCATCGAGAGCGCGCTGAAAACCGGTATTTCGCGCAACGACATCGCCATTCTGTACCGCTCCAACGCCCAGTCGCGAGTGCTTGAAGAAGCCCTGCTGCGTGAGCGTATTCCGTACCGCATCTACGGCGGACAGCGCTTCTTCGAGCGTGCCGAAATCAAGAACGCCATGGCCTACATGCGCTTGCTGGAAGGCCGTGGCAACGATGCGGCACTGGAGCGGGTGATCAACGTGCCGGCGCGCGGCATCGGTGAAAAGACCGTCGAAGCGATTCGCGAGCATGCGCGTCATGCCGACGTCTCCATGTGGGAAGCCATGCGCCTGCTGGTTGCCAATAAGGGCCTGACCGGACGCGCCGCCACTGCCTTGGGCGGTTTCATCGAGCTGATCGAGAACCTGTCGGCCAAGGTCATGGAGATGCCGCTGCACCTGATGACCCAGACGGTTATCGAGCAGTCCGGGCTGATCACCTATCACGAGCAGGAAAAAGGCGAGAAAGGCCAGGCGCGGGTAGAAAACCTTGAGGAGCTGGTCAGCGCTGCCCGTGCCTTCGAGAATCACGAAAGCGAAGAAGACCTGACGCCGCTGGCAGCGTTCCTCGGGCATGCCTCACTGGAGGCCGGCGACACCCAGGCGCAGGAGCATGAAGACAGCATTCAGTTGATGACCCTGCACAGCGCCAAGGGGCTGGAGTTTCCACACGTGTTCCTGGTGGGCATGGAGGAAGGGCTGTTCCCGCACAAGATGAGCCTGGAAGAGCCGGGGCGCCTGGAAGAAGAGCGACGCCTGGCTTATGTCGGCATCACCCGCGCCATGAAACAGCTGGTCATGACCTACGCTGAGACGCGCCGTCTGTATGGCAGCGAAACCTACAACAAGGTCTCGCGTTTCGTACGCGAGATCCCGCCAGCGCTGATCCAGGAAGTACGCCTGTCCAACAGCGTGAGTCGCCCGTTCGGCGGCACTCCGAAGTTTAACAGCAGCAGCCTGTTCAACGGCACCGGCATTCCGGAAACCGAGTTCACCATGGGCCAGCGCGTACAGCATGCAGTGTTCGGCGAAGGCGTGATCCTCAACTTCGAGGGCGCTGGCGCTCAGGCACGGGTGCAGGTCAACTTCGCCGAAGGCAGCAAGTGGCTGATGATGGGTTATGCGAAGCTGGTACCTTTGTAGGCCGGTCAACCATCGTCCATACGGCCTTGGCTATCGCTCCCACGCTCGAGCGTGAGGAACGATAGCCAAGGGCGCATCTTACGAAGCGCGCTGAAAAGTCCTACGCTGTTTATGTAAAAGTCCGAAACACTAACGCGCTGGTCATGTCGCCATCCGCTGTGCAACATGGCGCGCGTGCAATCACAAAACGGGAATACCCTTATGCAACGTTTTCTAAGCATCGCGATGGCGCTGTGCATCGGGCTCACCATGAGCCTGGATGTGAACGCCGCGCGCTTCGGTGGCGGCAAGAGCATGGGCTCGGCGCCTACGCATCAGACACGTCAGGCCGCGCCTTCCACACCTGCGGCAGCGCCTAACGCTGCGGGTCGCCCTGCCGCTGCGGCAAGCGGTGCTTCGCGCTGGCTGGGCCCATTGGCCGGTATCGCTGCCGGTGGCCTGCTGGCATCGATGTTCATGGGTGACGGCTTCAACGGCCTGCAACTGTTCGACATCCTGATCATGGGCCTCATCGCCTTCCTGATCTTCCGCTTCATTGCGCGTCGTCGTCAGCAGCAACAGCCGAAAATGGCCGCTGCCGGTGCGCCGTCGTACCAGCGCGAAACCAGCCAGCCTGCGCAGAACCCGATCTTCGGCA
Organism: Pseudomonas sp. RGM 3321; assembly: GCF_022836805.1. Lineage (NCBI taxonomy): Bacteria > Pseudomonadati > Pseudomonadota > Gammaproteobacteria > Pseudomonadales > Pseudomonadaceae > Pseudomonas > Pseudomonas sp. RGM 3321. Next base: position 265,149 of record NZ_JALHBH010000118.1, on the reverse strand, counting down.
GTTCTTCCCCGGCCTCCGCTGCGCCAGTGATCAACGCACCGGCCTGGTTCAACGAACAGCGCTTCCTGGACGCTGCCCGCGGCCACTTCCAGTCGCTGCAGGAGCACTGGGACGCCAACGAGATGGACAAGATCGCCGAGTTCGTCACCCCGCAAATGCTGCAATTCCTGAAAAAGGAACGTGCAGATCTGGGCGACGGCTTCCAGTCGACCTTCATCGAAAACCTTCAGGTTCAGCTGGACGGTGTGGATGATCGTGCCGACAAGACCATTGCCACCCTGACCTTCTCGGGCGTGTCCAAGACGTCGCGTTTCGATCAGGGCGAAGTGTTCAGCGAAAGCTGGAACATGGAACGTCCGCAAGGCGATAACCAGCCTTGGCTGGTGGCAGGAATTCGCCAGAACGGTTGAACCAGAACCCGTTCTCGCGTTCAGAACCCCGGACATGTCCGGGGTTTTTGTTTATCCGTTCGGATAGTTATTTTGAGAAAGGCTTTACGCTACTGTATAACCCGCGCCATCAAGTGAGAGGATCTGTGTCGTGGAAGAAGTCATTGAACAACTGCGTGAAGCAAATGAACCGGTTCCGGTTCCGCTTGAGCTGCCTGACGAAGACCAACTGGTCGAGATCGAGGAACAGCTGTTCATCAACATTCCGTTTGTCTTCAAGGAATTTCTCCTGACAGTCAGCGATGTGGTGTACGGCAGCCTTGAACCCGTCACGGTGACCGACCCGCAGTCGCACACTTACCTGCCAGACGTGGCCGCCACGGCTTGGGATCTGGGCGTGCCACGCGAGCTGATCCCGATCTGTCAGGACGGTGACGACTATTACTGCGTCGAGGAAGACGGCACGGTGCTGCTGTGGTCCGCCGAGGAAGAACTGGTCACCGAAGACAGCTGGGAATCGGTCTGGCACTGGGCTCGGGATGTCTGGCTGGAAAGCTGAGACACCCCTGCTGCGCAGTATTCAAGAATCTCCGGGCCTCAGTGCCCGGAAGATTCCTGATGATTCCCCAGCGTCTCAAGCAACGCGATCTGCATCCGCGTATGCACGCGGATCAGCCAGCGCCACAGCAACGCGGCGACCAGGGCGGCTATCAGTCCAACCACCAGCAGCAGTTCGTTGGCCGGCAGAATGCTTGCCGACAATGCCGCCAGCATCACGAAAATCACCACCAGCGATAACAGCGGAATCACCTCGGCCACGACCTTGCGCACGCGCACGGTATGCCGGCCCGCCATCTCGGGCTTCACGCCCATCTCGGCCAGCAGCATCGACAGTGCCTTGAGCTTGCGATACGCGGCAATCAGAAACGGCAGTGACAGCAGCAGCGCCGCGCCGCATATCCAGGCTTTCTGATGGCTGATGTCGGCCACCCACTCGCTCATGTAGCCGCCAAGACGCTCGGCAAAATAGCCGCCGCTGAAGAAAATCGCCATTACCAGCGCCAGATTGACCCCGACCTGTAGCAGAATCCGCCGGATCATCCCGGCAAGCACTGCACCCTGCCCTTGCGGCTGAATGCTGCGCAGCCACTCGCCGTACATGCCGAACACCCGTGCAACGCGCCGGGGCATGATCGACGCCAGCTTGAGTGACAGCGGATCGGCACCGCGAATCAGGTAGGGCGTCAGCAAAGTAGTAATGGCTGATACCGCCACTGCCACCGGGTAGAGAAAATCGCTGGTGACCTGCAGGGTCATGCCCAGCGCCGCGATGATGAAGGAAAACTCGCCAATCTGTGACAGTCCCATGCCCACGCGCAGCGAAGTACGGCCATCGTTGCCTGCGATAAAGGCACCCAGGCCGCAGGACAGCATCTTGCCCAGCACCACGGCAACGGTAATGACCGCGATCGGCCAGGCGTATTGCAGCAGGATGCCCGGATCGATCATCAAGCCGATGGCCACGAAAAAGATGGCACTGAACATGTCACGAACCGGCTCGATCAGGCGCTCGATTTTCAGCAGTTCACGCGACTCGGCCATGATCGCGCCGATCAGGAAGGCGCCCAGCACCATGCTGTATTCCAGCTTGACCACCAGCAGACAGAAGCCGAAACACAGGCCCAGCACGGTGATCAGCAGCATCTCGTTGCTTTCGAACCTGGCGACATAGGACAACAATCGAGGCACCACGAGGATGCCGACCACCAGCGCCACGATCATGAACAGCGACAGCTTGCCGACCGTGGAGAACACTTCCCCGGAACTGACCGAGCCGCTGACGGCGATGCCGGACAACAGCGCGATGATGCCGATGCCGAGAATGTCTTCCACGATCAACACGCCGAAGATCAACTGGGCGAAGTGCTGGTTCTTCATCTTCAGGTCGTTGAGCGCCTTGACGATGATGGTGGTTGAGGAAATCGCCAGAATCGCGCCGAGAAACAGCGAGTCCATGGTTTTCCAGCCAAAGAACTGCCCGATCTCGTAGCCGATCCAGATCATCAGGGCAATTTCCAGGAAAGCCGCGATGAACGCCGTCGCACCGACCTTGAACAATTTGCGCAGGCTGAATTCCAGCCCCAGGCAGAACATCAGGAAGATCACTCCCAGCTCGGCCAGAATCTTGATGGTGTCCTCATCGTGAATCAGGCTGACCGGTGGTGTATGCGGACCGATGATGAAGCCCGCTACGATATAACCAAGCACCACTGGCTGCCTGAGGCGATGAAAGAGGATGGTTACCACGCCGGCCACCAGCATGATCACTGCCAGGTCCTGAATGAAATTGATGGCATGCATGGGGGTACGGCTCCTTGTGGGTGATGACTCCTCGAACCGCTGGCGCTGTTCTAGCAACGGCGTCGGCTGGTAATTGCGCCATCAAAATCGGATGAAAGCGTAGGAAAATTCCCGATCCACGGGTTTTTGCAGGTTAACACCGCCCCCTTCGACATAAAGCCGGTGCAATATATGGAAACAGATAGTTATGACGCGTGACGGCCGCCTGCTGGCCAGCGTCCCGATAACTGTCACAAGCCCCTTGAGCGCCAGGATAGGCGTCCCTTGAACACCTTGACCGTGTGAGTACGCTATGGAACCCGGAAACGCCCAGCTGTCGATGACTGTATTGATGACCCCGGACATGGCCAACTTCTCTGGCAACGTACACGGCGGCACGCTGCTCAAGTACTTGGACGAAGTGGCCTACGCGTGTGCCAGCCGCTACGCCGGACGCTATGTGGTAACGCTGTCGGTGGACCAGGTGATTTTTCGCGAGCCGGTGCATGTCGGCGAACTGGTGACCTTCCTTGCGTCGGTCAATTACACCGGCAACACCTCCATGGAGGTGGGCATCAAGGTGGTTACCGAAAACATCCGCGAGCGCTCGGTACGTCATTCCAACAGCTGCTTCTTCACCATGGTTGCCGTGGACGACAATCGCAAACCCGCCAGCGTACCGCCTCTGGAACCGGAAACCCCGGAAGGCAAGCGTCGTTTCATTCAGGCGCAACAACGCCGCCAGATTCGTCAGGAACTGGAAAAGCGTTATCAGGACATCAAGGAAGAAGCCTTGTAAGGGACAGGCTCAGACATGGATGCCTGAGCCCTCGGTTGCATCTGAAGGTTACAGACGCACAGCGTCGAACTTCACCCGTGGATGCGCGATGCGATCCTGGGCGCGCACCAGTTCCAGCTCGTAACTGCCGCAAGCCTGCGTTTCGAGCAGCACTTCGTGGACTGCTGCTGCGGTGAATTCGAACGCTGAAACCAGATCGTCGCCCAGTAAAATGCGTGACAGGAACAACCCGGACGTCAGATCCCCCACGCCGACCGGCTGACGCGGAAACGCCAATAGCGGGCGACGCAGGTGCCAGCTTTCCTCGGCGGTCACCAACAGCATTTCAAAGCCGTCGGCAGCCTTGCCGGGGTAATCAAGGTGTTTGACGACAACCGCTTTGGGACCCCGCGCCAGCAAGCCCCGCGCCATCGCCAGGCAGTCGGCCAGCGATTCGGGCTTGCGGCCCGAGAAGCTGTCCAGCTCCAGTTGGTTGGGACACATGAAGTCCGCCATGGCCGCAGCCTCTTCCAACAGGAAGTCACTGACTTCAGGCGCAACGATGCAGCCTTTTTCTGGATGACCCATCACCGGATCGCACAGGTACAGCGCCTTGGGATTGGCAGCCTTGATGCGCGCCACGCCGGTCAGAATCGCCCTGCCCTGCGCCGCACTGCCCAGATACCCGGACAGCACGGCATCACAGTTGCCCAGCTCGCCGATGGCGGCTATCCCGTCGATCAGTGCGGGAATCTGCTGCGGGGCCAGCACTTCGCCTGTCCACTGCTTGTATTGCGTGTGGTTGGAGAACTGAACCGTATTGAGCGGCCAGACATTGACCCCGATACGCTGCATCGGGAACACCGCCGCGCTGTTGCCGGCGTGGCCGAATACCACATGGGACTGGATAGCGAGCAAGTGAGGCGTACGTTTCATTGGGGGCGGAATCCTGAACACGATGCAAATGCAATAATGAGAAATATAAGTTGCGCAGTATGGCTGTAAATCACTCAGGGCAGTTAAGCTGATAACTCCTACGCTGGAGCACTCCGTCATGCTGACCCTGGGAAACATCTTCGTGCTGATGCTGTTCGCAAGTGCTGCGGCCTGGTGGTGGCACGCCCATGGTCTGCGAGAAAAAGCGCTGGCGCGCGTCAAGCAGCATTGTGCACGCCTTGAACTGCAATTGCTGGACGACGCCGTTGCCCTGCGCCGCCTGACCTTTGCCCTCGACGCTCAGGGTCGCAAGCGGCTGGCCCGCGTGTATGGCTTCGAGTTCACGGTGACCGGCGAGCAGCGTCACCCAGGCACGATTACCATGTTCGGCGCGCACACTGCGCAAATCGAACTGGCACCCTACCCATTTGAAATCAAGACGCCACCACCCAGCGCTGAAATTATTCAAATGAGCGAGTGGCGTCAATCGCATCAGAAATGGAAGCAGTAGCCGCGCACGCCTGTCGTTGCGGCGCTCCAGCGCTTATGCATAAATCCGACTGACTATCGTGCCAATGCTCCGCGTTGGCATGCTGTTCCGGACGCTCTGCGTCCTGCCCTCAGCTACCCACTGGCACCCGTCACGCCAGACACTCCGCCATCTGCGCCTGCAACTTACCCACATCCTGAACGGTGAAAAAGATCAATTCCAGACGTGAATCCTGACGCCACTCGCTGACTTGCCAGGCTATCGGTGCGCCATCAACAATATTCCCGGAATACCAGCCACCCTCGCTGTGGATAACCATCTTCGCCCGCCGCCACGCAAAGCTTTCCAGCCAATACAGCACGCGTTGCAAATCGAACCGCTGCGAGGGATGCCAGCGCCAGCCGATGCTCCAGCCTACAGCGCTGGCCTGACTCAGGCAGATCGGTACCTTCGGGTCGACCCATAGCGCGGGCAACTGGCCAACGCTGTTGGGCAGCATCAACTTATCCACAGCCTGTTTATCCACAACGGCATCACTGGTGAACCCCGGTACCTGGCTCGGGTGCAGCTCTCCGTATCGGGTCCAGATCAAGGCGTGCGGCAGCAATTGTTCGGCCAGAGCCCGGCGAGAGACTTCATCCAGTTGCTCGGACTTGTTCATGACCACAAGCCCTGCATCCGCCAGTGCTTCCTGCTGAGTGCTCGGCAACGGTTGTCCGGCGAGCATTGCTTGCGCATCCAGCACCACCACACCGGGCTGAACATTCAGGACGCCGCGCCAGGGCGCCTCGCGCAATTGCGCCATGAGTTGTGCAGGATGACCCAGCCCCGAAGGCTCGATCAGCAGACGATCAGGCCGGGCCTTGCGCAACAAACGCCCCAGACCGATCTGGAACGGCACGCCATTAACGCAGCACAGGCAGCCGCCAGCCACCTCGCCAAGTGCGATACCATCGGCATCCGTGCTCAGCAACGCGGCATCCAGACCAATCTGTCCGAACTCGTTTATCAACACGGCCCAGCGTTCATGGGCGGGTTTCTGCGCCAGCAGGCGTTTGATCAGGCTGGTCTTGCCGGCGCCCAGCGGGCCACCGATGACATGCGTCGGTATGTTTTGCAGCATGGGATCACTTTTGACGAATGCGTGGGTCATTGAAGAGCAAGGAAGGGTAATGATGCAAGTGATGTGGCTGCCCGCCCGCCTGGCACTGATGCTGCTGGCGGTGAGTTCGGGTACGGCGTGGGCTGAGGCGTGTCTGGTCCACAGCCAGGCCGAAAGGCTTGATGTGAAAGTCTGCCAGGAAAATATCAATATCCCGGCAGACCTGTTCCACGACAGCTTCTGCAAGCCACAACTGGCCGGGCAGAAGACCGAAACGACCTACTCGCAACAGTGTCCGGCAGGTGCCTTCGGTGTCTGCCGCAACGCGCAAGTCGCCAATCTGCCGTATCGCGAGCACATCCACTATTACGGGGTGGCCCGTGACGCGCTGTACCTCAAGCCCTTTTGTGAAGGCCAGAGCAAGGGGCAATGGGTAACCCCTGAATAAAGTTTCAGTCCAGCCAGTCCAGCGTCAGAATCAACCTGCGCTCGTTACGCAGCAGTTGCGGCGAGCGATGGATCAAACCGAACCCCTCGTTACCGTGCCAGCGTTCACCCTTGAGCAAGGCCACTTCCCCGCTGTTGATCTGCTGGATGTCGGCGGCATTGGTGGGCTCGGCATCAAGGCGACCGAGTTGTTTGCGGTCCATGACGTCTTCGGGCAGCCACTGGCTGCCCACCCCGCCATAAGTGGTGATGAGGCGCACCGGCACATGATCGACATGGAAGCGTGGACACATGGCCTTGTCGAGTACCCGCAGGCGTAGACCGACCCACTCGGCGCCCAGCAAACAGGCGTAAGCGCTGACCAGCCAGGAAACGTCGGCAATGAAACCCTGATACCCCTGTAGATCGGAATATCCCCGGGCCAGCGTGGTCAGGTCAGGCTCGACTTCACCACCCCTGACTTGCAGGGGCATGGACTCGGCAAGGGGCTCGCCCATCGACAGCAGCAAAGCACCGAAATCTTCGATGTGCGCAGGCAATTGACGCTGCCAGAGCGCAAGGTTGACGCCGTCCTGCAGAATCTCGCTCAACACATCGGGCGTATCACCCTGCGCCTGACGGACTGTGGTTTCAGGTTTAAAACGATAGGCCAGCATCAGGCAGCCACCTCTTCTTCGTACCAGTCGCCAAAAGGATCGGCCAGCGTGCGCCAGCGCTCGACACCCGCCGCCATCTCGGTATCAGTGAGCAGGCATTTGTCCAGCTCGGCTGTCAGCAGGGCAAAATCAATGTTCTGACCGATGAACACCAGTTCCTGACGGCAGTCGCCGGTTTCAACTGACCAGTTCTCCAGAATGGATTTGACGCTCGCCTTGTCCTCTGGCCAGCTGTCGCGGGTCACGAAACGCCACCAGCGGCCGGCAAAACCATGGCGCATCAAGCCGCCCGCCTGCGACCAACTGCCTGCATCCTTGTATTTGCTGGCCAGCCAGAAGAAGCCTTTGGAGCGCAGCAGCTTGCCATTGGTCCACGGGCGATTGATAAAATTGAAAAAGCGCTCCGGATGAAACGGGCGGCGAGCGCGAAAGGCGGTTGATGCGATCCCGTACTCTTCGGTTTCCGGCATGTGTTCGCCGCGCATTTCCTTTAGCCAGCCCGGTGCCTGAGAAGCTCGCTGGAAGTCAAAGCGTCCGGTATTGAGAATCGTCGCCAGCGGAACCTGACCCATCACCATAGGCACGATTTCGGCATCGGGGTTCAGGCGCGTCAGAATCGCTATCAGCTCCTCACGCTCACTGGAACTGATCAGGTCAATCTTGCTGAGCAGGATGACATCGGCAAATTCGATCTGCTCGATCAGCAGGTCGGTAATCGAGCGGTCATCATCCTCACCCAGGCTTTCACCGCGCGTGGACAAGCCGTCAGCCGCTTCGTAGTCGAGCAGAAAATTCACGCCATCTACGACGGTAACCATAGTGTCCAGACGCGCCAGGTCCATCAGGCTTTTGCCAGCCTCGTCACGAAAAGTGAAGGTCTCGGCCACTGGCAGTGGCTCGGAGATTCCAGTGGATTCGATCAATAAATAGTCAAAACGACCGTCCTGAGCGAGGCGACTGACCTCTTCGAGCAAGTCCTCGCGCAAGGTGCAGCAGATGCAGCCATTGCTCATCTCGATCAACTTTTCTTCAGCACGGTTCAGGCTGACATCGCGCTGAACTTCGCTGCCATCGATATTGATCTCACTCATATCGTTGACTATTACAGCAACCCGCAGGTTTTCACGATTGCGCAGCACATAATTGAGTAAAGTGCTTTTACCGGCCCCTAGAAAACCGGACAGAACGGTAACGGGTAGAAGATTTGCCATCAGGATTCTCCAGGCAGCTGCAAGGCTTGAACCTTGTTCATGTCGGCTGCAACGAATGCCTCAGGCAGCCGGCTCTAATCACATCGAGATGTTATAGTATAACAACACACAATAGCTACGGGCTTGGTGAAGGGATCTTCATGAGACGGGTTTCAGCAGGTCTGTTGGCGATGTTGATCAGCGCACACTTGATGGCAGCACCACCCAGGCCTTCTGCCGACCTCGCCACTTGTACGCGTAGCGCGGCGGTACTCGCCTGCAGCGATGCGCAAGGCAACCGCTACAGCGTTGCCACGGCCGGATCAACGACCTGGCTAAAAGGGTATGAGGTGCTCGACAAGCGTCGCTGGGCTCAGACCAACAGTCGCTATGGCCAGCTGACATTTTTTACCGGGCTGGCTTCCAATGGCGAAGCCTGGGTAGGCACTGTCCAGCGCGTGGGCTGGACAACAATCACGCGGGTGTCCAGCTCAAGCGGTACGCGTAGCAAGATCACCTGCAGCCGGCTGAACGGCTGCCGTTGAACTGATCAGACCTGCTGTTCCTGCTTCTGCGCTTGCAGCCAGGCCATGTGCGAATCCACTGGCGGGTTGCGCTGGAAATAGCGCTGCAGGCCATCGAACAAGCCATCTGCAACGGCCTGCTGGTGGCGCGCTGTGACCAGACGCTGACTGTCTCGACTGTTGGAGATAAACCCGGTTTCGACCAGAATCGACGGTACGTCCGGTGATTTGAGCACGGCGAAACCTGCCTGCTCCACACGCTTCTGATGCAGCGTGGTAATGCCTTCCAGACTGCCGAGGACGGTGTGGCCCAGTTGCAGGCTGGCTGCAATGGTAGCGTTCATCGACATGTCGAGAATCACCCCGGCGAGCATCGGGTCCTTGTCCTTGAGGTTGAGCAGCGACGTGGCACCCAACAGGTCGGCACCGTTTTCCCGCTGCGCCATGAAACGCGCCGTCGCAGAGGTTGCACCGCCTTCGGAAAGGGCAAACACCGAAGCACCAGAGGCTGTCAGACGAGGCGCTGCGTCAGCATGTACGGAGATGAACATGTCGGCGTTGGACTTGTGCGCGAACTCGACGCGCTTGCGCAACGGTACGAAGAAGTCATCGTTGCGCACCAGACGCACGTCGAAACCCTTCTCGCGCTTCAACCGTTTGGCCAGCAACTGCGCGATGGAAAGCACCACATCTTTTTCGCGTTCGCCCCGCGAACCTACAGCGCCCGGGTCCTTGCCGCCATGACCGGCATCGACCACCACCATGATGTCGCGCCCGGTGTGCGCCTTGTTGGTCTGGATCGGGACAGGCACCGGTGGCGGCAGCTCAGCCATTTGCACAGGCGCATGTGCCGTGGAGCTCATGTCCAGCACCAGCCGGTGCCCTTGCCCGCCTTCCGGGCCGAGCAGGAAACTGTTGAGCTGCACTGGCGCGGTCAGGTCCAGCACGATGCGCGTGTCGTCACCCTGGCCATAGTGCCCGGAGCGAATGGATTTGATAACGGTACGGTCCAGCGCCAGCTGGCTGAAGTCGCCGGTCAGCCGCGAACCGCTGACATCGATGATCAGGCGGTCGGGGGCGGTAAGCGTGAAGGTTTTATACTGCACCGGGCCGCTAAGGTCGAGAACCAGCCGCAGCTTGTCGTTGGTACGCCATAGGCGGGCGTTACGGATCTGTGTGGCATACGCACCCAACGGCAACGTCAGGGCCGCGCTGGCCAGCAGCATGTTGAGCAACACTTGGCGTCGGTGCATGGAACGTCTCAAAGAGCAAATTGAGCATCCTGGCTCACGAAGGGTTCATCCAGATCATTAGTAACAATATAACATGCAGTTACGAACGAAATATGAAGCCCTTCATGAAGATTCCGTCATCTGGCGCGCCGCCAACGCGACAAAAAATCACCGCCTTCAAACAGAATGTTCCACGTGGAACATAACTATCTGAATTTGATCAGGTACGCGGCGCGACATTGCCGCATTGCGGACCCAGCCAAACAGCGCGAGTGTCCATGCTGCCATTCTGTTGCTGACCGGTGGCGTTGAAAGTGCCCACCACGTTCGTGGTGAACTCACGATCACTTAGAAACTGAGCCTGCCCGGTGCCCTGAGCTTTCGGGCAGCTAAACTGAAAATTCCAGGTCTTGCCATTTCGCGCGGTAATTTTTTGCGTGCATCCGGAAGCCGGATCAGTCAGCGGGATGTTGTCCGACTGAACCTGAGCCTGTGTCAGGCAGGCCCTAACGCCCTTGCCGCCGAGCGACACACCCTGCTTCTTCATCATCTGTTCCATCATGGCGCGCTGCTCAGGCGGCAGGTTTTGCAATTGGCCCAGCATCAATTGCATGTCCGGCAATTGCTGTCCGTCTACCTTCATATTGCTAGAAGTCAGTTCCCACAAACCTGGTTGCAGCATCTGCGCTTGAGCCAGAGGGGTCGCCAGGCAAAACATCCAGGCCAATATGCGTTTGTTCATTTCAAGATTCCTGATGGACGATTGCAGATGTAAACGGGGCCGGAATTATCCAGCCGGAAGATAAGCCTTAGACGGTACAGACGTCGCCCAGTTGCATGGGTAATAAAATAGCGACATTCCCGGTCAGCTGTGGTCTGTTAGGCAGCAAAGACGAGGAGCATTGTTCCACATGGATTATCACGACCCGTACTTTTTCGGTTATGTCCTTGGCTTCATTCATTTGCTGGGCACAGGCGCCGCCGTTCACGCGCTGCTGACGGTGCGCACCTCTCAAGGTGCTATTGCCTGGGCGATGCCGCTGCTGTTCATTCCTTATTTCACCCTGCTGCCTTATCTGGTGTTCGGCAGAAGCTCGTTCGACGCGTATATCAAGGCCCGTCGCCAGGCCAACCAGGAAATGCGCATTGCGATCGGCAGCCTCAACTGGCGGCCTTGGATCGAGGAAGCTGTAGCGGCACGTCGCTCAGATGCCTATGCAGCGCTGCGCGCAATGCCCAAGCTGGGCAACATGCCAGCGCTGGCCAACAACAAAGTCAGGCTGCTGATCAACGGCGAAGAAACCTTCGGGGCCATTTTTCAGGCCATCCGTGAAGCGAAAAAGACCATCCTGATTCAGTTCTTCATCATTCATGACGACAAACTCGGCCGCGAGCTACAGTCGCTGCTGTTGGAAAAAGCCGCCGAAGGTGTAGCGATCTTTGTGCTTTACGATCGTATCGGCAGCCACGCATTGCCGGGCGCCTATATCGATAAACTGCGCGACGGTGGCGTGCAGATAAAAGCCTTCGCCACACGCGGCGGCTGGCTCAATCGCTTTCAGATCAACTTCCGTAATCACCGCAAAATCGTTGTCGTCGATGGCCTGAAAGGCTACATAGGCGGTCATAACGTGGGTGATGAATACATGGGGCTGAAGCCGCCGCTGGCCCCATGGCGCGACACTCATGTGCAAGTCATCGGCCCGGTGGTCGCCTGCCTGCAAGAGTCGTTCGCCGAAGACTGGTTCTGGGCCACCCGCGAGCTGCCTCCACTGAGCCTGCCTGATGAATTTCCCGAGGATGGTGTGCTCTGCCAGTTGCTGACCAGTGGCCCGGCCGATGCGCAGGAAACCTGCTCGCTGTTCTTCGTCGAAGCCATCCACGCTGCCGAAGAGCGCGTGTGGATCACCAGCCCCTACTTCATCCCTGACGAAGCCGTCACCGCCGCACTGACTCTGGCGGTGTTGCGCGGCGTGGATGTGCGCCTGCTGCTGCCGTCGCGCCCCGACCACTACGTGGTGTATGCCGCTTCAAGTCTGTACGCCTTCGATGCCGTGCGTGCCGGCGTACGGGTGTTCCGCTACGAACCGGGCTTCCTGCACCAGAAGGTCGTGCTGGTCGACAACGACATCACTGCCATAGGCAGCGCAAACCTCGACAACCGCTCGTTCCGTCTCAATTTCGAATTGATGCTGCTGACCGTCGACAGCGACTTTTCAAGCCAGGTGGAATCCATGCTCACCGCCGACTTCAACCTCGCCCGCGAAATCTCCGTGCAGGAAAGTCACGAAACGCGGCGTCTGCATCAACTGGGTATGCGCGTGGCGCGGCTGATTTCACCGATTCTGTGAGACCTCTGTGTACTACGCTGCCTGTCTTGAAGAGACGAGCGGGACTTCATCCATAAATATCCTCCCGCGTCAGCGGCAACCCGGTCTTGCCATCGGCAAAGGGTTTCACTGCGAGTATCTGGTGCAGGTTTATCCAGCCCTTGGCGAATCCATAGGCGCAGCCCGCCAGGTACAGACGCCAGATGCGCAGGGTATGTTCGGGCACGATACGGGCGGCTTCACCCAGCCTGGCTTCAAGCCGCGCGCTCCAGTGTTCCAGCGTTTTGGCGTAGTGCGGGCGCAGGCTTTCCACGTCGACTACTTCCAGCCCGGCTTCGCTGATATGGGCGCTGATCATGGCCAGGTGCGGCAGCTCGCCGTTGGGGAATACATAGCGGTCGATGAACTCCCCGGCACCACGTCCCACAGGACGCCCGTCCGTATGCCGGGCGGTGATCCCGTGATTCATGACCAGGCCGCCCTCCTTCACCGCACCGAACAGGCATTGCGCGTACAACGGCAAGTTAGCGTGCCCTACGTGCTCGAACATACCGACGCTGACCACCTTGTCGAAGCGCGCATCCTGCGGCAGGTCGCGATAGTCGAGCAGTTGCAGGTCGACCTTGTCCTGCAAGCCCTCGGCCTGCACTCGTTGACGGGCCAGCGTCAGTTGTTGCTCGCTCAGCGTGATGCCGAACACCTTCGCGCCATATTCACGGGCGGCAAACCGGGCCAGTCCGCCCCAGCCGCACCCCACATCCAGCAGATAATCACCTGGCTTGAGCCGTAACTTGCGGCACAGGTGGTGGAATTTATCCTGCTGCGCCTGCTCAAGCGATTCGTCACCGGTCTTGAAGTACGCGCAGGAGTAGACCATCTCTCTGTCGAGCCAGAGCTGGTAGAAGTCGTTGGATACGTCGTAATGGTAGGCAATCGACGCGGCGTCAGTGTCCTTGTCGTGCTGGACGCGGATCGGGTTGTCGGCGCTGTCATCATCGTCCACAAGGGCATGAGTCAGTTCATCGCAAACCCGGACAACTTCGCTGATCGAACCTTCCAGCTCCAGCCGCCCCTCTACGAAGGCACTGCCGAGCAAGCCCAGGCTGGGGTGGTTGAAATCGGAGACCAGTTGCGGGTCCTTGACCACTATCGTGACGCTGGGCGCAGGCCCCAGGTCCATCTGATGGCCGTCCCAGAGCTTCAGCCGTAACGGCAGATGAAGGTTCTGCAAGGTCGTTGGAAGTTGTGTAAGCATTCAAAATCACCCCCTTATCCAGAAACTCAAAAAGAGTAATCCAGCAAGGGCCCGCAAAGGCTATTGGCGACGGCATAACTGCAATGAATCAACTTCGGGGAACAGCCCTGTGCCCACTGATTCGAGCCGAAAGACAGCCTGAATTTGGATCACACACTGAAACACAGCGCTTAATCTGTAACAGAATTCGTCAAAGCTCAAGCCGTTTCAAAGCGCTGATCAGCGCCGCTGGCCTGAGCCTTGTCGCTTATGAAATACCTAGAGCTTTAGCAATGGCTCCTGAAAGCGCAGCAGACGTCCGGCGTTGCCCAACACCAATAAGGTGCTCAGATTGTGCAGGATAGCTGCAACCATCGCGCCGGCAGCGCCGAGCAGACCAAAGGCGGCCAGCGCAACGATGGCCAGCGTCCAGCCCAGACCGATGATCACGTTGACCTGTAAGGTCTGACGGCACTGACGGCTAAGCCGCACACAGGTACCCAGACGGCGAAGATCGCTGCCGATCAACACGATATCGGCGGAAGCCAGAGCAATATCCGCACCGCCAGCCCCCATCGCGACGCCGACCACGCCTGCCTTGAGAGCCAGCGAATCGTTGACCCCGTCGCCGACCACCATCGGCCTGAAGCCACTGGCGATCTCGCCCATGACACGGTTCAGTTTGTCCTCCGGCAATGCCTGCGCCTGAACGTCTGCTATGCCGATATCGTGTGCCAGGTTGTCGGCCACGCTTTGTCGGTCGCCGGTCAACAGCAACTGCCGCCCCATGCCCAGTTCACGTAATTCGAACAGCGCAGCCTGGGCTTCAGGCTTGACGCTGTCGGCCAGTAGCAGCCAGGCGAGAAAAACACCATCCAGCGACAACCCGGCCAGTGGGCCATCATGTGCAGGTACGCCGGGGGTGACGATGCCCAACTGCTCGAACAATTCCGGACGACCCAGCGCTGCCTCGCCCTGCCCGGTCGACGCCACCACACCCAACCCCTGACGCTCACGGGTGTCCAGCAACGGCAGCAGCCGAGTGTTATCCACAAGCCCGGCCAATGCAAGGCTGACCGGGTGACTGCTGGCCGACCCCAGGCTGGCCGCCAGTTCGAGCAATTGCGGATGCTGCGGTCCGTCAGCCTGCACCGACTGCAAGCGCAGTCGGCCATAGGTCAGGGTGCCGGTTTTATCCACAACCAGTGAGTTCAGGTCAGCCAGTTCTTCGAGAAACGCCGAACTGCGGATCAAAATACCGTGCCGCGCGGCGACTGCGATACCGGCAATGGCCGTGGCCGGAGCCGAAAGCACCAGTGCGCAGGGACAGGCAGCCACCAGCACCGCCAGCATCGCCTGGGCATCCTGTGTGATAAACCAGGTCAGCGCCGCAATCAGCAAGACCAGCACCATGTAGCTGCCTGCGTAGCGTTCCAGCAGTCGTGTGATCGGCGGCTTGGAACGCTCCGCGCTCTGCATCAGCGCGATGACCTTGCCCAGCGTGGACTCATCGCCGATGCGAGTCACTTCGATACGCAGCAGCCCGTCCAGGTTGATCGCCCCACCAAACACTTCGATGCCGATACTGGCTTCCAGCGGCACCGACTCGCCGGTAATCGATGAAGTGTCCAGACTGGCCTGCCCGGAAAGAACCCGACCATCCGCCGGGACCCGGTCACCCGCACGTACTTCAACCTGATCGCCAGCCTTGAGCGTTGCGTTGTCGACCTCACGAATATTGCCATCAGGCCCCAGCAAGCGTGCCTGGCTACGGGTCAGACGACCCAGCGCTTCGATGGCCTCCTGCGAGCCGATCACGCTGCGCTCTTCCAGCACATGGCCGAAGATCATGATGATCGGCAGCAAGGCGGCGGTCATCAGATCGCCAGTGGCCCAGGCACCGAGCATCGCCAGCGCGATCAACTGATCGGTGATGCCGTGCAGACTGGGATGCCGCAGGCTGTGCCAACCGGCGCTGATCACAGGTATCGCCACCAGCAGCGAGGCAGCGCCCAACAGCAACTGGCTGACGCCTGCCTGTTCCGGAGCAACAAAACGCCAGACCAGACCCAATGCCAACAGGCCCAGCGCCAGCATCGCGAGGGTCAGTTGCCGGGCTGCGCTACGCTGCTCTGCGTTGCTCAGCAGGCTGCCATCCGCTTGCGGTTTGATGGCGTGATGGGTGTGAACGGCTTCGCCACTCATTGCGGTGCTCCCTGAATGATCAGGCGGGAATCGTCTTTGGGATCGACGGTGGTGACCGAACCTGCCTGATGCAGAATGCCCGGCACACGTTCACGGTAAAGGCGCAGCATGAGGCCCGGATCGCTGCGGTTCTCGGCAGATTGCGCCAGGCTGACGACGGTCGCGGTGGCTGCTTGTGCCTTGGCCAGGCGCTCGGAAGCTTGTGCGTGCGCCACTTGCAGGGTCCGATCAGCGTGTTGATTGGCGGTCTGGGTCAGTTTTTCTGCATCCGTGCGTGCGTTGGCCACGGCCTGGTCGGCCTGCTGACTGGCCGTCAGCACGGCATTGAAAGCATTGACCGCCGACGTCGGCAGGCTCGACTGCACGTCCACCCGAGCGACTTCGACGCCGATGCCCATCCCGGTCACGCTGAGTTCAGCCAGGCGTTGATTGATGCCGCGCACCAGATCGCCGCGCAGCCGCTCACGACGCTCTGCCGCCTGACTGTCAGCGCCGATCAGCTCGGGGCGGGCAACCAGAATGGTGTCCAGGTCTCGCGCTGCAGTCAGCGCCACGGCGCTGCGATTGACCAGCCGGTCCAGCGCGGGCAATACATGATCGCCCTGCAATACGAAGGCGTTGGGATCAGTCACTTTGTAGAACACGGTGACGTCCAGCTGCACCACACCGGCATCACCGGTCAGCAGAAAACCGGAGCCTGCCAGAGCCTCGCTCATCGGCGCCGACAGGGTCGCGATTTCATCGGCTTTCAGTGCCGCAGGCGAACGCAGCAAGGTTTCCACCCGTCGCTCGATCACCCGATCAGCCGAGGGTAGCAGCACCACCTGCTCGAACGGCTGCGGCCAGGCGGTCAGCAATCCTGCGTTCTGCACCCGCTCGAGCGCGCCGAAGCGCATGACCACGGCACGGTTCTGCGGATCGATCTGGCGCACGTTGGACGTCGCCCAACCAAGCGCCGCCAGCAGGGTCACGCCATACAGACCGATGAACGCCAGTCGGCTCGCCTGCAACCAGGGGCTATTGGCAGGCGGTCGTTGCGTTACGGGCTCGTCGACCGGTTGGCTCATGGCTGCGTTCCGCTCTTGCCATCCAGCGTTGGCGGGCCATCCACCAGCACGCGGAATGGCGCGGCGTCGGTGCGCAGTATCAGGCGAGTACCCGGCGTCACGATGGTGCCCAGCGTGTCAAGCGAGCGCAGCAGGTTGTAGAGCTGCGGCGACCCCGCATAGGCGCGGCCATAGATCTGCGCGGCTTCAACCCGGGACTGCGCTTCGATATCGGCCGCCTTGACCGTGGCATCGGCCTCGACAATGCGCGCGTCGCGCTCGGCTGCAGAACGAATCTGCGCTGCTTCACGCTTGCCCACGGCGGTCCGCTCGGTGGCGATGGTCTCGCGTTCGGCGCGCATGCGATCCACGGTGGCGTTGAGCGTCACCGACGGCAGGGTCAGTCGTTCGACGCCTACCTGCAGAACACGAACGCCATAGGTCGCCAGCAGTTGCTGATCGATCTGCTGGCGCAGCTGATTTTCGAACGCAGTGATATTCACCTTGTTGGCGTCGGTGTTCACCAGGCTGGACAGGTCGAAACTGCTCGCGGTGGTCTCCAGCGCAGAGCCGACAAAGGTGCGGATCTGCCGCGCTGCTTCGTCGGGCTGGTTTTGTACCGCGCGCATGAAGCGCTGCACGTTGTCGGCATCGCCCTGTACCTGCCACGCCACATAGGCCTGAACGATGATGCGCAAGCCGTCGCGGGTGCCGACATCCTGCAAACCGCTGGATGTGGTACGCAGACGCAGATCCACCGGAATGGTCGCTTCGAACGGTGCGGGCCAGCGCCAGTTAAGGCCCGGGTCGAGCAGAACGCGGGAAGGATTGCCGAAGCGGGTGACGACTGTCGCTTCACCCGAGCGCACCTGCACCAGGCTCGCCGCCGCAATCGCGAAGGCGATCAGCACCGCCGCCAGGCTTGCCCGTCGCCAGGGGAACGCTGCCGGACCGGTCGCGCCATGATGATGGTGATGATGGCCGTGGCCGCCATGACCGTGACTGTCATGGCTATCGTGGTCGGCGTGATCGTGATGATGATGAAACAGACTCAAGGGACGACTCCTTACTGAACGGCTTTACGCGGCGCCGTTGGGTCTGCCGGTGGGGTGAAGGTACGCAGGTCGATGGTCGGCGCGTTGTCGCCGCCCAGACGGTGGTCGAGTATCAGCAGCTTGGCATTGCCCAGGCCTTCGGTCAGTTGCGCCAGGTATTGTTCCAGCAAAAACGCCTGCCCTGCCTTGGAATAGGCCTGGCGCTCGGCACTGAAGCGCAGGTCCGCGCCTTGCGCTGTGGCCAGAACTTCACGGGCTGCAGCGCTGGCCTGATCTCGGGCAACGCTGGCATTGAGCTGCGCCTGGTTGGCCTTGTCACTGGCCGCGCCGCGTTCGCGGGAGATCAGCGCCTGCGCGCCGATCTGCGCAGCCTGCACAGCATGATAGGCATTGGCGGCACCCGCTGGCGGGTGGATGGCTTCGACCACCGTGGCGAGCAGTTCAACGCCGCTGTCCAGACGCTGCAAGTCAGCCTGCACGGCTTTGCCGATGTCATCGGCCAGCCCGCTGCGCTGTTCGCCGAGCAGTTCGTCCAGCGTGCGCGAGGCAAAGTCATGCACCAGCACACGGCTGGCCGTGCTGCGGATCAGAGAAGGAATATCGGCGCTGTTATAGGTCGAGGCCATCGCCGCGGCATCTGTCAGGCCGATGCGGTAGACGAACCGCACATCCATATTGACGATCTGAAAGCTCTTCTTATCGCCGGCACTGCTGGCAATGACCTGGGATTTTTCGTTGATATGGCTGGCATCCCACAGTCGGTTGGCGCTGCCCGGCGGCGGCCCTTCGGCCGGGTCCAGCGTCTGCTCGGCCGCGTCGGCCGCAGAAACACTGGTCGCCAGCTCATGAACCACACCGTTTTCAACCGCCAGAACCCGACCGAACGGCCAAGGCAAACCCACATGCAGACCCGGTCCGAAGACTTCGACCGGCTTGCCGAACCGCTCATAAATACCCCGCCCCTGCATCGGAATTTCATGCACGCCGCTCAGCGCCCAGCCCAGCGCTGCAACCACGGCCAGCACCGGTAAAAAGGCGCGGCGCATGTAGGTAAAAGCCCAGATCTGGCGCAGATCAATGCCGAAGCGGTTGTGCAGCTCATGCTGCAAGGCGAGCAACGGGCGCGGCGGCCAACGCAACAGGTCAGCGATGAAACTGGCGGCCAGCAGGCGCGGTTCGAGACGCGGAGTGCGCGGGCTGAACACCGACAACACAGCCCGCAACAGAAACTCAAGCGCCACACCCAATGGCAGCAGGCCGATCAACACAGCCAGCCGTGCAGGCCAGACACGGTCAGCGCTGGAGAAGAACAGGCACAAAGCGCCGGCCAACAGAACGATAAGCGTCATGCGCACCATCTGCGCCAGCGCCCCGGCCTCTGGCGACTGGCCTTCGGGCTCGCTGCTCAATTGCCGTTCGATGACCAATAGCCCGAACGCCAACAGCAACAGGATGCTGCCCGCCAGATTGCCTGAAGTGGAAAGGTCGGAACCGGACAACGTCAGGTTCCAGAAGGCGCGGATGACGATCAACGCCAGCACTGCCCACCCGGCTAGCCACAGGGTCGAGCTGCCGATGTGCCGAACCAGCGACTCGCCCGAATCGCTCAACCGGGTAAGCAGGCGCTCATACCAGCCGGTTTCATCGAGCGCTTGCGCCGTTGCGGGAGAGTCTGCGGCAACAGGTGCAGCCAACGCGCGGGCACGCCACATCGCGACGTGCCTGGCCGACTGCAAGCCCGCAGCGAGCAGTATCAGCGCCGCCGACGCATTGCCCAGCACGGCCATCCACAATGAACCAGGGGAAAACAGATCGATGGACAGCGCCAGCAGCAGCCCGAACGCGCCCACCCCACCGCTCATATACATCAGTCGCCCGAGACGCCGAACCTGTTGCACCGCCATTTGAAAACGCGGCAGGCCTTCGAGGCCATCGTGCTCACCCAAATCAACCCGCATCACTACCCCGGCACCCGCTGATTATTGCCCTGTGGAGAACCTTGTATCGGCATCCATTAATGCAGCTGCATCATAGCGTTACGATATAACACGCAGAGTGAAACTTTCGTCAGGACTATTGCCTGAACGAATGCGATATAGCGGCAAATAATTGGGCTGGATATCGTGCCGATGCTCCGCACCAGCATGCGTTACTGAACGCTCAGCCTGCGGCAGGCTGACATTTGCTCAGTCTGCGACACGGCAAAATGTTTGCTGAATATTGCGCGCAGATTTGAGCGCTCTGCGCCAACGCACCCTATCGCCCTGACCGGCGCTGCGCACCCACCTCGCTCGCAAGCCTTACGCCAAGCGGCGCCGAGCGTATTCAACCCACCACAACAGGCCTGAAAAACGCCCATTCCTGCCATCTGGATGCCGCTTCCATTGAGCACATTCGGCGTTTTTTTTTGGCCGATTTCCGAACCGTATCTCGTCTTTGTTATCTGTTGTGGGTAGTTTGCGTTCGGCAAGGAGTCGTTGGCGCGCCATTTTTTGTGCAGGACGCACAGAATTACTCAGAGGCTTCACCCTTATGAATCGCAGAAATCTCCTGAAAGCGTCCATGGCGTTGGCCGCTTACGGCAGCGTGTCGGCCTCAGGGCTTTACGCTGCACGAGCACTGGCCGCCGCAGCCGATGGCGAGATCGAACACTTCGATTTTGCAGAGCTGCAAGCCCATGCCAAGAAGCTCGCAGGCAAAGGCTATGTGAGCAACAAGCAAGTGCTGCCACCCGTCCTGGCAAACATGACGCCGCTGCAATTCAATGCCATTCGCTACGACCCGAACCACTCACTGTGGAAAGACGTTCACGGTCAGCTCGACGTGCATTTCTTCCACGTCGGCATGGGTTTCAAGACGCCGGTGCGCATGTACAGCGTCGACCCGCAGAACAAGCAGGCGCGTGAAGTGCATTTCCGCCATGACCTGTTCAACTACGAAAGCAGCGGCATCGACAAGAATCTGGTCAAGGGCGATCTGGGCTTTGCCGGCTTCAAGTTGTTCAAGGCGCCCGAAATCGCCATCAACGACGTTGTTTCGTTCCTCGGCGCCAGCTATTTCCGGGCCGTGGACAGCAACAAGCAATACGGTTTGTCGGCCCGCGGCCTGGCCATCGACAGTTACGCCAAGCGTCAGGAAGAATTCCCCGACTTCACCAAGTTCTGGTTTGAAACGCCAGACAAGAACGCCACACGCTTTGTGGTTTACGCACTGCTCGACTCGCCCAGTGCAACCGGTGCCTACCGCTTCGACATCGACTGTCAGGCTGGCCAGGTGGTCATGGAAATCGACGCGCACATCAATGCCCGTACCGATATCCAGCAACTGGGCATTTCGCCGATGACCAGCATGTTCAGTTGCGGCACTCACGAGCGCCGCATGTGCGACACCATCCACCCACAAATTCACGATTCGGATCGCCTGTCCATGTGGCGCGGTAACGGTGAGTGGATCTGCCGTCCGCTGAACAACCCGGCCAAACCGCAGTTCAGCGCGTTCGCAGACACCGACCCGAAAGGTTTCGGGCTGGTGCAGAGCGATCACGAGTTTTCCAGCTATCAGGACACCGTAGTCTGGTACAGCCGCCGTCCGAGCCTGTGGGTCGAGCCGATCACCGCGTGGGGCGAAGGCGAGGTCAGCCTGCTGGAGCTGCCGACCACGGGCGAGACGATGGACAACATCGTGGTGTTCTGGACACCGAAAACGCCGGTCAAGGCCGGGGATTCGATGAACTATGGCTACAAGTTGTTCTGGAGCCCGCTGCCACCTGTGAGCACGCCGCTGGCGCAGGTCCACGCCACTCGTTCAGGCATGGGCGGCTTCCTCGAAGGCTGGGCACCGGGCGAGCATTACCCGAAAACCTGGGCGCGCCGCTTTGCCGTGGACTTCAACGGCGGCGGTCTGGATCGCTTGCCGGAAGGCACCGGGATCGAGCCTATCGTCACGGTCACACATGGCAAGGTGCAGGACTTCAACATCCTCGTGCTGCCGGACATCAAGGGCTACCGCGTTACCTTCGACTGGGTACCGGACAGCGACTCGGTCGAGCCGGTTGAAATGCGCATGTTCATCCGCACCGCCGACCGGACTCTGAGCGAAACGTGGATGTACCAGTACTTCCCGCCAGCACCGGACAGACGCAAGTACCCGTAATCCGCCGCTGGATGACGCAGAGCGTCACGAAAGGCATTCCCACGCCAGAGCGTGAGGAACGATCGGTGTCTGGGGGATCGCAGAGCGTAAAGTGCCCGCCAAAACACTATCGTGCCCACGCTCCAGCGTGGGCACGCCGTTCTGGACGCTCCGCGTCCAATCCCGGGCACAAAGTGCAGCGCATAGCCCTTAATCCGGACTAATTAATTGACAGTTGCCCGAACTGCGACTGATATACGTGTTGTCATGCCGTTGCGAGCGTTCGCTCCAGACCTTTCATCTCCCAGAGCCTTCCTGTGTCGACACGTGCCCGTGATCGTCGGGCGGTAGCTTTGTCTGCGCAATTCCCCTGACGCATATCCAGAAGGCAGCCAGCATGGCGTTGACTACTGCGAACAGCGCCGACGCCAGGTCGTCGGTGATGTCCTTTGATAAATCCACGGTGGTGGTGTGGGTCGCCATCAGCCTGATTCTGGTCGAGACCTTCTCTGGAGCCTTGCGCTTCTACTTCGATCAGGCAGGCATCAGCCCCCTGCTCTATCTGCCCAAAGCTGCCTGCATCCTGTTGTTCGTGCTTGAGCTATGCACCTTCAAGGCGGGACGGTTGTTCTGGGCATTCATGATGGTGTGGCTGATTTCAGGGCTGCTGGCCATGCTGCATCGCGCCAGCATCTACAACCTGGCGTTTAGTCTGTTTGCGCTGAGCCCGCTGGTGTTCGGCCTGGTGTGCAGCAAGCACCTGCTTTACCGCCGCACGCTGTTGTACCGCGCCATCGGCTTTTGCCTGCTGGCCTCCCTGCTGGGTATTGCTCTGGACAAGTACACCTCGGTGCCCTGGAAGGGCTACAGCTACAGCGTCGGTGAAACCGAATTGAGCGCCAACACCACATGGAGCGCGGACGAGGTAGACCGCATTGCCGGTTTCGCCAGGGTGTCCAACGTGCTGTCGATCATGATCGCTTTCTACACGCTGTACCTGATCATTTTCGTGCGCTCACGCATGATGATGATTTTGCTCAGCGCCGTGGCGCTTTACGCCATCGTGCTGACCACCAGCAAAGCGCCGGCCGCGGCATTCGCCCTGACCCTCATTCTGCTGTTGCTACGGCGAATGAGCTGGACCTGCCGGACGCTTTGCAGCGTGGTGGTAGGCATCGGCCTGCTGCTACCGACTCTGGGGCTGATTGTGAGCCCCGATGCTTATGCGGTGAGTAGCGGCGGCTCTCTGGCCTCGCTGTATGACCGGATGATCAATACCTGGCCCAACCTGATAAATGCCATGAGCCGCGAAGGCTGGATGATCAGCGGCGCGGGCTTCGGCATGGTCGGCAGCACGATGGGGCTGTTTCCGGTCGAAGGTGCCGGCGTATTTCTCGGCATGGACAGCTCGGCGCTGTATCTGTGGGCGATGCTGGGCGTGCTGGGGCTGTTGCTGTACGCGCTACAGATTCCGCTGTTGTTCCGACTGATCGATGATCAGACCCGCATCGGCCACATGCTGCTGGCGATCAGTTTCTGCTGGTGCCTGATCAGCTGGACCACCGACATGTTCGAGGTCGCTGTCGCCAATCTGTTTATAGGCGTGGCCATTGGTCATGTGATTGCCAGCAGACCATCCGCTGCAAGCCATGCGCTCAGGCTGCCCTCCACTGCCCACTGACGGACCGCCAGATAATTTACCGGCCGCTGCACAGCGCCACTCTCCCTCACGATCATCCACCGGATGGCTTTCTCAAATGGACTTCAGAAAAGACATCAATGGGCTGCGCGCCATCGCGGTGGCTGCGGTGCTGCTCTTTCACTTTCAACCTGCCTGGCTGCCTGGCGGTTTCGCCGGGGTGGACGTGTTTTTCGTGATCTCGGGGTATCTGATTACCGGGATCATCCTGCGCGGCTTGAGGAGCGGCAAATTCAGGCTGACGAAGTTCTACACGTCACGGGCCAGACGCATCGTCCCGGCCCTCGCGGTGCTGTGTCTAGCCTTGCTGCTGCTGGGCTGGTTCTCCTTGCTGCCGCTGGACTACAGCGCGTTGGGCACTCATGTGGCCAGCAGCCTGGGATTCGTTTCCAACGTTGTTTACTGGCGCGAGGCCGGTTATTTCACCGCCAGTGCTCATGAGAAATGGCTGCTGCACAGCTGGTCGCTGTCGGTGGAGTGGCAGTTTTACCTGCTGTACCCGATTGCACTGTTGCTCCTCAGTCGCTTTGTCGCGCTGCACAACCTGCGCTGGTGGGTGCTGGGCGCAAGTCTGGCGGGCTTTGTGCTTTGTGTGTTTGCCTCGTCCCGATGGCCGGAAGCTGCGTTTTACCTGCTGCCGACCCGTGCCTGGGAGTTGCTCGCGGGTGGCGTGGCCTGCCTGTTCCCGCTGCAACTCAGGCCCCTGCAGCAGCGAGTTCTGGAACAGGTCGGACTGGCGCTGATCGTCGCCGGTTTCTGTCTGCTGTCCGTGCAGGACACATGGCCCGGGTATCTGGTGCTGATGCCGGTGCTGGGAACTTTCGCGGTGATCGCGGCGGCCCGCAATGATTCGCTGCTGACCTGCAACCCGCTGTTTCAATGGACCGGCAAACTGTCGTACTCGTTGTACCTGTGGCACTGGCCGGTGGTGGTGTGGATGAACTACACCGGTTTGCTGGGCGAGACCCGCACGGTGCTATTGGGCATCGGCGTGGCCCTGGCACTGGGGCTGATCTCATGGCGACTGATCGAGCAGCCCGCCAGCCCACATCAACCTGGGCAGCGCCGAAAATTTGCCATGCCCGCCGCACTGGTCGTTCTGGTGTTCGCGGCTGGAGCGCTGGTAAGTGTGACGCGGGGCGTGGTATCGCCACTTCGCCCGATCAGTGTTTCCGACAAGGCGCATTTCATCCAGGAATACGTTGATCGGCAGCACAACCTGTACGAGCCCTACTGGCTGAAATGTGACGCCTTTTCCGCCCTGACACAGCGTGGCCAGTCGGGCATCGACGAGGCCTGCACGCGCAAACAGGGGCCGGGCGGAGTGTTCTTGTGGGGCGACTCTCACGCCCAGGCGTTGTCACTCGGGCTGCGTACCTTGCTGACACGCACGACCCCCTTCTATCAGGTGGCCTCGGCCAGTTGCGTTCCCGACCTGAATGACCACGAGGGACGCACGTCAGCGACCAGCAAGGCCTGCGACTACTCCAACAGGACTGCCCTGCAGAGCATCGAGAGGCTGCGTCCGGACATCGTGGTCATCGCGCAGAAGGATGGCCACGACAAGACCGACTGGAAGCGGATTGCGACCCGCCTCAAGGGCTTTGGCGTGAAACATGTAGTGCTGATCGGTCCGATGCCGTCGTGGAGCCCATCGCTGCCCAGTGTCATCGTCAACCGTCATTGGGGGCTGAGCGAGTCGTATATCCGCGATCCGGCGCTGGATCAAAGCGTCATGCGGGTGGATCAGGCAACCCGCGCGCTGGCTGTATCGGCGGGCATCCAGTTCGTGTCGCTGATCGACAAGCTGTGCATCGCCGATGCCTGTCGGGTACGCCTGGAGAACAGCCGCTCATTGCTGCAGATCGACTCGGGACACTTGAGCGCAGAGGGTTCGCTGTACGTGGTGCGCAACTACGTATTGCCGCAACTGGTGAATGAGTCGAGCACACAGCGCGGCGCAGAGTTGTGACGCGGAGCCTCACGCAAGGCAGTCACACGCTGGAGCGCAATGAACGGCAGGTGTGCGGGCGTGGGTTAATCAACGGAGCTCTTTGAGCCGCTCGGCAAACTTGACCAGGTCAGCCAGCGAGTCGGCTTCCATCTTGCGCATGACCGAGCCGCGCCGGACCTTGACGGTGATTTCACTCACGTTCAGGCGGGCTGCAATCTGTTTGTTGAGCAAGCCACTGACGACCAGTTCCATCACCTGCTGTTCGCCATGATTCAGGCTGGCGTGACGGCGCTGCAACTCGGCTTCGACGGCTGAGTTGCGACGACGGCTGCGGTCTCGCTCAAGCCCTTGCTGGAGCGCATCCAGCAAGTCCTGGTCACGGAAGGGTTTGGTCAGAAACTCCACCGCACCGGCCTTCATCGCCCGCACGGACATGGGAATGTCGCCATGCCCGGTGATGAAAATGACCGGCAGAAAAATCCCCGACCTGGCCATGTGCTCCTGAAAATCCAGGCCACTCATGCCGGGCATGCGAATGTCCAGAATCAGGCAGCCCGGCGCATCAGGACGAGGGGTGTCCAGAAACTCGCGGGTCGAGCCGAACAACATGCTGCGCAAGCCGACTGACGCCAGCAGGTCTTCCAGCGAAGAACGCACCGAGAGGTCGTCATCGATGACAAAGATGACCGGCTCTTCGGCCTGCGGTGCAGTAGCAGCTGTGTTCATCAGGTTTCCATTTTTCCAGTGGGCAGAGTGAAATGAAACGTGGCCCCGATTGACGGGTTGGGCGTCACCCAGATTCGCCCGCCATGCGCTTCGATGATAGACCGACTGATCGCCAGCCCAATTCCCATGCCTTCCTCTTTGGTGGTGTAGAACGCGTCGAAAAGCCGGTCGGCTGCTTCCGGCTGAATACCTACGCCGCTGTCGCTGACAGTGAACTCGATTTCCCCGCCTCCGCGCCACTCGGTCCGCACGTCCAGTTGCGCCTGTTCCTGTTCGACTTTCCTCATCGCGTCCATGCCGTTGAGCATCAAGTTCAGCAGCACTTGCTGGATCTGCACCCGGTCAGCCAGCAGCGGTGGCATTCCCTCCGGCACGTCAACCGACAGTGTGACGCCCTGCCCGTCTATCTCGCTGTGCGCCAGCGCAACGATCTCGGCCACCGTGTCCGCCACACTGATCCACTCTTTGTGCGTCGAAGAGCGCTTCGCCAGGGCCCGCACTCGCACGATGATATCTCCGGCGCGATTGGCATCGCCGATCATGCGCTCGACTGCCTGACGGGCCTTTTCCAGATTGACCGGCTCGGTGGCCAGCCAGCGCTGACAGGCGTTACCGCTGATGACGATCGCCGACAGCGGCTGATTCACCTCATGGGCAATGGACGCAGCAAGCTCACCCAGCTGATTGACCCGAGCGATGTGCGCCAGCTGCGAGCGCGCTTCATGAACCGTGCGGATGGCCCGCGCCATACGCAGCGCCAGCCAGGTGGTCATGGCGATGGCGGCCAGGCTGATGACGCAGTTGATCAGCCCGGACGCCTCGCTGCCTCTGGAGGTGGTCATTTCGTAACTGACCACCGTCAGCAGCATGCACACCGCCGCCACGACAATCACGCCCCTGACCGGCAAAAGCCTGACCGCCAGCAACACCACCGCGATCTGGAACACCCCCACGGCGATCTCCAGATCGGTCAGGGTATCGGCAATCGCGATGACCAGCGCCAGCGCCAGCAAGGCGACCCACCTGACGGCCATCGCGGTCCTGCTACAGGATTCTGGCTCGTACATCTGCACCATCTCGCTCTTCAAAAGGCCTGCCGAGTATGTCGTACAAACCTCAGGACGGGTTATCCAGACTGAACTGATCGGCCAGCTCATCATAAGCGAACAGCTCGGCGTAGCGCCCCCATTGCGTAACGACATTCAGGGTCTGCATGGCATCGCTTTCCGACATGAAGTCTTCCAGCTGATCGCGAAAACGCCGTGCCGGTGCCGTGTGCGTGGGACGATCGTCCAGCACCCGCCGAATGTGCGCGACCAGCGGCACGAAGCTCAGCAGGTGCTGGGCAAACAGTTGTTTGCGCTCGTCGACATCCGCCAGCGCATAGCGATTTGCGGCAGGCAGCAAGCGAATATCGCCGCCCTTGAGTTCTGCAAAACGCAGCAGTTGCAGGACCTCGGCAATCGGGAACAGCTCGTCGGCGTTGTAGTGCAGCGCGCTGGCCAGTTCCGGCAGGTCCGCCTTGAGGCTGTAGGGAGGCGCATGAATGGCTTCGATCAGCCCTGCCAGCGCATTGGTGGACACCTGCGGCAAGACCATGCCCAGCCCGGTGCCCGGAAACACGCCCTGACGTATTTCGCCTGCATCGTTGTCCTGGGTCATCAGCACGTAGATCTCCTCCACCAACGCCCGGAAGATCGGGTCCTGGCGGTTGCGCGGCTGAGGCAGATCGACCTTGATCTCGCTGATCACCCGACCCGGATTGGAGGAGAACAGCAGAATGCGATCGCACATCAGCACGGCTTCGGCAATATTGTGCGTCACCATCAGGATCGATTTGATGGGCATGCGCCCTTCGCTCCACATATCCAGCAGGTCGGTGCGCAGGGTTTCGGCAGTCAGCACATCGAGCGCGGAAAACGGCTCGTCCATCAGAAGCACATCAGGGTCGATCACCAGCGCACGTGCCATGCCCACGCGCTGGCGCATGCCGCCGGAGAGCTCTTTGGGATAAGCGCTTTCAAAGCCGTCCAGACCGATCAGGTCGATGGCTGCCAACGCGCGCTTGCGACGCACGGCGGGTGGCACACGTTGAGCTTCAAGCCCGACTTCGACATTTTCCAGCACGGTCAGCCACGGGAACAGGGCAAAGCTCTGAAAAACCATGCCTACCGACATCGCCCGCCCCTGCACGCGACGAGGAAAATTCACTTCGCCTTCGGTGGGCACCACCAACCCCGCGATGGAGCGCAACAGGGTGGATTTGCCCGAGCCGGAGCGGCCCAGCAGGCCCACAATTTCGTTCTCATTGAGCGTCAGTGTCACGTCATCCAGCACCAGGCGCTCTTTGCTGCCTTTGCCGTACACATGTCGGACTTTCTGAACATCTACCAGACAACGCGTTTCGACAGCCATCATGATGGCGCCCTCCTCAATCAAAATCACACAAGACTCAGACGTCGCTCGGCAAACCCGTACAGCGGACGCCACAGCAACCGGTTGAACGCGATGACGAAGACCGACATGACAACAATGCCCAACGCAACGCGTGGGAAGTCCCCCGCCTGGGTCGCGTTGGCGATGTAAGAACCCAGCCCTGCCGCTTCCAGATGCTGATCACCCCAGGACACCGCTTCAGCGACGATGCTGGCGTTCCACGACCCACCCGATGCGGTCAGCGCCCCGGTGACGTAGTAGGGGAACACCCCCGGCAAGGCCACACGCCGCCACCACTGCCAGCCGCGCATGTTGAATATCGTGGCCGCTTCGCGCAGGTCGGTCGGCAAGGCGCTGGCCCCCGCGATCACGTTGAACAGGATGTACCACTGGGTACCGAGCACCATCAGCGGCGAAAGCCAGATGTTCGGGTTCAGGTGCAGGCCGACAATCGCAATCACTGCAAAAGGGAACAGTACGTTGGCTGGAAAAGCCGCCATGAACTGCGCTATCGGCTGCAAGCGTTCAGCCCAGACCGGGCGCAAGCCGATCCATACACCGACAGGCACCCAGATCAGGCTGGCGATGACGATCAGGACAATCACCCGCACCATTGTTGCCAGCCCCAGTCCAAACGCGGTGACCATGTCGCTCATGCCCAGCGAGGTCTCGATGAACCTGAACAGGTAAACACTGCCGGTCAGGCAAGCGGCCATCACCAGGGCCAGCCACAGATAGTCGAGCAACCGGACAACGCCAGGCGTGAGCTTTACGCCCCACAGCCGGGATACCACACGCCAGTCGATCAGCATCAGGCATTTGCACGGCGCAGCGAGGATCGAGCCCAGCATCGGTGCCACCCGCGAGCGACCCAGCAGGCTGTACATCCAGGAACGCGGACGCTTTGACGACGCGGTTTGCTCGAAACGAAACTTGTCCGCCCATGCCACGATCGGCCTGAACAACAACTGGTCATAGGCCAGGATCACCAGCGCCATTGCGCCCACCGCCCAGGCAATCGCAGCGAGGTTTTTCTGCTCGATGGCCAGTGCCAGCCACGAGCCGATGCCGGGCAGATTGACCGTGGTGTCACCAACCGAAATGGCCTCGCAGGCGACCACAAAAAACCAGCCGCCGGACATCGACATCATCATGTTCCACACCAGCCCCGGTACGGCGAACGGCAGCTCCAGGCGGGTAAAACGCAGCAGTGGAGACAGTCCGAACTGCCGGGTGACCTCATTCAGGTCGCTCGGCACGGTACGCAGTGACTGATAGAAACTGAACGCAAGATTCCATGCCTGGCTGGTGAAGATGGCAAAAATCGCCGCGCATTCGACACCCATTTGCCGACCGGGGAACAGGCCCATGAAGAAGGTCACTGTGAACGTCAGAAACCCCAGTACCGGAACCGACTGAAGAATATCCAGCGCCGGGATAATTACTTGCTCGGCCTTACGACTTTTGGCCGCCAGCGTGGCCACGACAAACGTGAAGACCAGCGAAGCCGCCAGCGCAATGAACATGCGCAGCGTGGTGCGCAATGCATATTCGGGCAGGCGCGCAGGGTCGAGGCTCATCGGGCTTGAGTTCAGCGCGGCAAGTGGCTGCATCATCTGACCCACGCCATACAGCACCAGCGCAATAAACACGACAATGATGACCAGGCACATACCATCGGCCCAATAAGGAGTGCGCGCACCGGGTTTTACAAAACGGGGCGTGCGCAGGCTTTTACCGAATTCAAATATCGAATGCATTGTTCACCTCGAATCGGCTGTGCAGGCGCGTACCCGCCAGCGTGATAAGCAAACAGGCGGTCGGCGATAACAGAGAAAGGCCGTGAGTTATTAGTTGCCGGACAGTGAGTAAAGCTTATCGAGTTTTGAACAACTGTTAAAACCTGCAAAAGTAGGTCATGTTTATCTGTGAGTATGAGCGATATATACCAACGTATATTTACAGGACTAACGGGTATGCCGCTTAGATTATTCTGCGCCCGATCTTGAACAATCAGCGCTGCGTAGATTTGTGACGCAGAGCATCACCCACGGCATTCCCACTCTGGAGAACGCTATCAACTATCGTGCGACGCTCTGCGTCGCATGCCGTTCTGGACGCTCCGCGTCCTCTTTATCACTTCTGCGCTGGAGCGCAGGAAACGACAGGTGTCCGAAAGAACACCTCTCGCGCCCCGCTCCGCTCGGGCATAAAAGTCCCTTGGGTTAGACGCGAAAGTGGCTGACCATCGCTTGCAACTGGCCTCCCAGACGCGCCAGTTCGACGCTGGAGGCTGCGGTTTCTTCGCTGGCTTCAGCGGTCTGTTCGGACACGTCGCGAACGTTGACGATGCTGCGGCTGATCTCGTCAGCCACCGAGCTTTGCTGCTCGGCGGCGGCTGCGATCTGCTGGTTCATCGCCTGAATGTTCGACACGGTCCGGGTGATGCTTTCCAGTGACGTACCGGCCCTGCGCGTCAACTCGACACTGCTGTCTGTCAGCGTGCGGCTGCCGAGCATGATGCCCGACACCTGACGAGTGCCGTTCTGCAGTGCAGCAACCAGGCCCTCGATTTCTTCGGTGGACTGCTGGGTTCGTTGTGCCAGGCCACGAACCTCATCGGCCACCACGGCAAAACCGCGACCGGCTTCCCCGGCACGCGCAGCCTCGATAGCTGCGTTGAGTGCCAGCAGGTTGGTCTGCTCGGCGACGGCCTTGATCACATCCATGACTTTGCCGATCTTGTCGCTTTCCTGCTCCAGCACGTTCATCGCGTCAGATGAGCGCACCACCTCGGCGGCCAGTCGCTCGATCTGCTGGATGGCTTCGCCGACGACCTTGTCACCCTCACGAGCCTGCTTGTCGGCATCGGAGGCAGCAACGGACGCCTGCTCGGCATTGCGTGCCACTTCGTGCACGGTGGCCGACATTTCATGCATGGCGGTCGCCACCTGATCGGTCTCGACCTTCTGGCTGTTAACCCCGGCGCTGGTCTGCTCAGTAACCGCCGACAGCTCTTCGGCAGCGCTGGCAATCTGCGTAACGCCGTCGCGAATACCGGAAATCAGCTCGCGCAAGGTTGCGCCCAT
This sequence comes from Pseudomonas sp. RGM 3321, assembly GCF_022836805.1. Taxonomy (NCBI): domain Bacteria; kingdom Pseudomonadati; phylum Pseudomonadota; class Gammaproteobacteria; order Pseudomonadales; family Pseudomonadaceae; genus Pseudomonas; species Pseudomonas sp. RGM 3321. The sequence continues at coordinate 233,160 of NZ_JALHBH010000118.1, read as the reverse complement.
GCGCTGGATGCCCTGCTGCAATACGCCCAGTTCGTCACGTCGGGTGACTACTTCCGTATGAGTCAGGTCGCCAGCAGCGATGCGCTCGACAATCGCCAGCGTATCGCGCAGCGGCCGGGTGATCTGACGGGTAATGACAATGGCCGCAAGAATGCCCAGCAACATGACCAACAGCACGCAACCGATCTGCAGATTACGCGCCTGAGCGGTGTCATCCTTACCCATCTGCATCTGAATGCGATACAGCTCTTCGCCCAGTTTGACGATGGCAGCTCCTTGGGAAGTCAGGTCCTTGCGCACGCTCGCAGCAGTCTGAGTAGTGGCCTTGAAAGCGTCGACCGAGCTGCGGTAGCTGTGAAGAGCGCTTTCAAACTGGGCAATCTGTTCGCGATTGGCAGCGCCAAAAGTGGTTTTGAGCCTGTCCAGATGACTGATCGCGGTATCCAGTTGCTGAAAAGCTGCTTTCTCGGTCTTGTCATTGGGATTGCCGGTATAACCACGTACTTCGTAGCGAACCAGAATCAGGTCTTGCCTGGCGGTAGTCGCCAGTTGGACCTGATCGAAACGCGCCGGGTCCGCAGGATCGATCTGCATGACGGCATCGTTCAACGAGTCGACAGCCCGCATGGCAACCATGGCGTTGGCGGTCATGTCATTACGCACTTTGGCACCAGCCTGAAACGCAGCGCGCATGCTGTTCAACGAGGCTTCATAGTCACGGGTGACATCGGCCAGTTCGCGCAGAGGCTTGAGGTTGAGCGGGTTGTTGAAGCTGATGAGCAGTGATTGCTGCTGCGCCTTGAAGACATCCAGCTTGCTCTGCATGTTTTGTGCGGCGGTTTCATCGCCATCAGTCAGCATATATTGCAGGCGCGCGACACGCAGATTGGTCAGGTTATCACTCAGCTCCGTGATATCGCCGATTCTGTCAGTACGATTGATGAGTTTATCGAGGCTGGTCCAGCCGACGAGTGCGAGGATGGCAGTGAAGAAGAGAACGATCCCAAAGCCCAATGCCAACTTCATGTTGACGCTGATGTTCGCAAAACTGCTGTTCATAAAATCTCCTGAATATGCTTTTTGTGCGCAACGAAAGAGCTGAAGATTTGTTTTTATGGACAGCAAACCCGCGCGCCAGAGCTATCGGCCGCAGAAGAGCAAAACTTGATCAAGAAAAGGCAATCAGCGCCCGGGCGCTGACTGAGGCAGGGTGAACCGGGAGGCTGCAAGCCCCCCGATCCGGTCAGGCAACCAGCTTGAAACGCGCTACGACATTGCGCATGTCGGTAGCGACCCGTGCCAACTCTTCGGCAGTGACCGCGTTGTTGTCGATGCCCAGCATCAACGTCCCGGAGCTGTTGCGAATCTCCATGACATTCCGGTTGATGTCCTCGGACACCGCATGCTGTTGCACCGCAGCGCTGGCAATCTGAGTGTTCATCTCGACGATACGCTCGACGCCCTGGCTGATGCTCGACAGGCTACCAGAGGCATCGCTGGCGGCACTGATGCACGCTTGAGCCTTTTGCTGGCCGGCCTGCATTTGCTGCACGGCAGCATCGGTAGCACTTTGCAGTTGCTGAATGATGTTGCGGATTTCTTCGGTCGACGCTTGAGTGCGCGAAGCCAGCGTGCGCACTTCATCAGCGACCACAGCAAACCCGCGTCCCTGCTCGCCAGCCCGAGCCGCTTCAATGGCAGCATTCAGGGCCAGCAAGTTGGTCTGATCGGCAATCGTACTGATGACCTGAATAACGCCACCAATCGACTGACTGTGCAGAGCCAGCGCCTGGACTTTCTGGGCGCTGACTTCCACTTCTTCAGCCAGAGCCTGAATGGTCGAGTGGGCCTGATGCATGATGCGTAGCCCGTTACGCGAGGCGGTGTTCGCTTCATCAGCAGCCAGCGCAGCACCTTCGGTGTTCTGTGCTACGTCGGCCACGCTTGTGGTCATCTCATTGATGGCCGCCGCCACTTGCTCGGTTTCAGCTTGTTGCGCGTTCATCGACTGCTTGGCCAGACCGATAGAGGTGCCCAAGCGGGCAGCTACATCAGACAGCTCGTATGACGTGCGGTCCATGTGCGAAATGGAGCTGGCGAATGCTCCGGCCATCAGGTTCAGACCGTTGGCGATGTCAGCCACTTCGTCCTTGCTGCTCACCTGTACACGGGCGCTCAGATCACCGTCGGCCAGACGACGGGTGACGCCCAGCAGGCCATCGATGGTCCGGCGCAGAGCGCGGTAGATGCTGAAGAACGCATAGAGCAGCAGCAAGCCCATGATTACGCACATGGCAATCACGACTTCGCGTTGCAGCAGCAGCGCACTGTAGCGCGTATCCAGTTCACCCTGAAGCGCACTCTGAATTTCGTCCTGGGCCTTATAAAGCCCGGTGACCACAGCGTTACCGCGCGCGCTCAGCGCCTGCCCCTGCGGCACCGAGAATTCCGTACCTTTGACGTACGCTTGCAGGTCATTGCGAAAGCCGTCCATCGTCGAGGTGGCCGAGGCGATAGGGTCACCAATGCGCAAGGCAAGCTGTGGAGCACGACGCTTGAGCAGTCGAATGCTTTGCTCCAGCTCCGCACGAAATTGCAGCTCGATCTTCAACAGGCCCTCAAGCGAGCCGCGCATCAGTACGCTTAGCCCCTGACCGGTACTCAAACCGGCTGTGATACCCCGGATCTGACCGGCCACGTTGATTTCTCTGGGCATACGAATGGTGCTCAGGTCGATCAGAAACAGCGAGGCATAATCTTCGTCAAGTACCATGCCCGAGGTAGCCGAGATGTAATAGATAAAGTTGAGTGTCTGGGCCAGTTGCTCATTCCACTGTGCAAACACTTCGTCTTGCGAAAGACCGGGCTTGATACTGTCCATCAGGGAACGCGCACTTTCACGAAGACGCTGCACGCGACTCTCGGTCTCCAGCAGACTTCCCTGGCGGGCATCCATGTCGGCGAGGTTATTAAATGCTGTTTCAAGCTGAGTGCGGTTGCTGGCCAGATCCTGAGCAGCGGAGGCGTCACCGGCGAGCAAACGGTTGGTTGCTGCACGCTGCAGCATGGAGAGTCGCAGAACGGGCGTCACGACATGCAAATACTCACGACCGATGCGTTCCTGGGCAACGGTGTCGATGCTCGCATTCAGACTGTTGAAAACCCGAAGACCGAGAACGATCAGCGGGATGACGATAATGATGGCTAAAACGGCAAACTTGGCAGGGAACCGCAGGCGATTGGTAAGGTAAATACCAGGCGAAAGGATGTTCATAGTTGTCTCTATTTTAATTAGGGTGGCCGATCCGGCTGAAAAAGCTCCTTTATTTCTTTGCATCACGGCAGGTGCAAGGTCAGTGGTGCCACTTCGAAGGGAATCACCCATTCAGATAGAGGCATAGTGACATCACCTCAGAGCTGTACCCCATCGGGAAGTTCAATGGGGGCCATCATCTGATAACGGGCTATCGGCAAGGCCACGTAGAATGTGAGGTTGCGGGGATTTACGGCGGGTGAGCGGGAGCGGGGCCTGGTGTGTGGAGCTTGCGGTGAACGCTGATCCAAATGAGGTGGATTCAGTTCAGCACGGCGGGAAACGGGTGTCCATCTGGCAGGTCTGTCGACCACAGATCTTTCAGCGCGTACACCGTCGTGCGGCATCGTGACGCACGACGGTGAGCGTCATCGCGTTTTGAACGAGGGCCTTTCAAGCCCTCGTCCACTCCACGTTCGACAACCCCAGCTTTTCAGCTTGAGGCTTGCTCAGCTTTGGTACCGGGTCGGAACGGTACTTGGGGATCGCACCGAATCCTGCATCAACCGACGCCCAGTGCCAGGCTTCTTTATTGTCCATGACAACCGCTCTGATATAGAACGTCTTGTAACTGCCATGCAGCAGGTAATCGATACGGTAGTGTTTTTCATCAGCCATTGTGTTGCTCCTGCTTTGTCGACTCGCAAAACAGATCGCAGGGTTTTCGAAAAATTCAAAATATTAATGCCATAATGTAAACGATATCATATAGCCACCCTCGTTCGCACCCATAGGGGTGGTCGCAAGGCTGTGACAACTAATAGACTTTGTTTATAACCCCTCTTTTTTGGATTTTTCGCCAGCACAGACGGCTTACGCCCTGAGCTTTGCCTGCGGGGCCTCTGAACTAAGAGTGTGTTGTTTTTCAAAGATTCAGCGAATAAGAAAATTCTATTGAACCCGGATTTTCAGGCCGTTCATCCCACTCACTAAAGTTATACGCAACGTATACATGCCCGCTTTCTCATATCCAGTGACTGCGTTGAATCAAACCCATCCAAGTGGGTTGACGCTTCCCAAAAGATCACGCCTGAGGATACGACATGTTTATTCATAACAAGCGGCTTCAATATACCGTGCGGGTAGCTAGACCAAACCCTGGACTGGCCAATCTTCTGCTGGAACAGTTCGGCGGTGCCCAAGGCGAGCTGGCAGCAGCCGGACGTTATTTCACTCAAGGATTGAGTGAGGAGGATCCCGGCCGTAAAGATTTGCTGATGGACATCGCCACTGAAGAGTTGAGCCACCTGGAAATAGTCGGCTCCATTATTGTCATGCTCAATAAAGGCGCCAAAGGTCAATTGGCTGAAGGCATCGAAAAAGAAGGCGAGCTTTACCGCTCCATCAACGGCAATGGCAACGACTCCCATATCACCAGCCTGCTGTACGGGGCCGGTGCGCCGTTGACCAACTCTGCCGGTGTGCCTTTTACGGCGGCTTACATCGATACCATTGGCGAGCCAACAGCTGACTTCCGCTCCAACATCGCTGCGGAATCCAGAGCGAAGATTGTCTACGAGCGTTTGATGAACGTGACAGATGACCCGGGGGTAAAAGAGGCGCTGGGCTTTCTGATGACACGTGAAATCGCTCATCAGTTATCTTTCGAAAAAGCCCTGCACGCCATCCAGCCCAACTTTCCGCAGGGCAAACTGCCGGGCATGCCGGAATTTACCAACAAGTACTTCAACATGTCCGGTGAATCCAATGTACGCGGCCCGTGGAACCAGGGCGATAACTGGGAGTATGTGGAATCGCCAAAACCGGCTGTCGATGGCGGCGATGGCACTGCTTCCGTCAAGCTGAATGCCAAGGATACAGACGTGCTGGAAATGATGAAGAAGCGGACCCAGTCCGACCCGACTGCTAACCCTATTACGGGTGCGGATCTGGGTTCTGGTTTTGTACAGGGCAAAAATGTTTGAAACGGGTTTAAGCCTGTTTTGTTCAGGAGAACGGAATCATGAAAAAGCTTCGCTCCCGTACACCTCTCCCGTCTCAGGGCGAGTTGGATACTGCGTTGACCGACGCGGTGTTTGTAAAAGGGCTTCGTGCTTTCGAGGCTCAGGCGCTGCTTGCACGTCGGGGTCTTCAGGTGATGATGGCTATGAAGGTCTTCGGGGTTGGAACCTTGCTTGATAACAACCTGCCAGGACGCTGATCACATCCGGTCATCAATGGCACACGGTCTATCTATAAGACGAGTCCCCAGGCAGGCTGGACACCAGCCTTGCCTGTGGATAAGTCACTCGGTTACTGAAAAGGGTATAGCCATGACTCGTATGACTATAGAAGATCTATTCATTCACGAACGCTCAGATATTTACAGCGCCGAAAGTCACTTCAGCGATGCGCCTGATGTTCTCCGAACGGTCTGCCGCAGCAAAACCCAGATCCCGGCACAAACCCTGGCGTATGTTGTCGCCATCCTGGGTATACGCAAGCCTGCCACGGTCCATCAACGCTCGCTCCAGTGCAAACGCTATGGTGGATTTTCCAGCGCCGCTGAATCCGGTCAGCCAGACTGTTTTCGGGGGTTTGCTTCAAATGCTGCTCACGGTCTGTCGAGGACACTTGGCTGGTTTGCCAGACAAGGTTCTGTACGCCATGTGAGTTGTCCCTGATCGCCTGTTCCTGATGTGCACACAGAACCAGAATACATTTTTTCCGCAAGGCATTCGTGCTTATGGAATAACCACATTCGCCACCTATCGGTCCCCGGCAAAATACGCTGAATTTCCCCGTATCACGATACTCACTTATTCACGCTGTACAGAAAAACAGAAAGTCCCGCGTGACCGCGTCAATCGTGATTTTCAACTGCCGAGGTACGATTTTCATGACGTCTCTTCAAGTGATGACCGGCAATACCGTCGTCAAAACCGTCGTTGAAGAAGCCTGTTCAAAAACCGTCTATCAATCATGGATGAGTGAACGTGCTCCAGAATATCAACACGATGCGGTCATGTTTCTGAACCACTGCCTGGCCCAGGCCGAGCGGGAAAACTGCGACCTTCCGGCTCAGCCTGAAATGCTGGAGCACTGGATGGAGCAGAACGTAGGGGTCGTAGCCGATCACTATGCGCTCTATCTTGAACAACGTCGCGCCGGACAACCCAGGCGATTTTTCAAGACCAAGGCTCAAGCGATGTATTTCATTCAGCAGGTCGCGCCGACCAAGCTGGTTGACGGCGCATGGCTGTATGGCTTGCTGCCGCATTGGGCAGACTACCGTTTTCACGGCCTGATTCGTACTTACCTGGAAGAACTGGGCGACGGCGAACAGGCGCAGAATCATGTCTCCCTGTACCGCAAATTGCTGGCCGATCTGGACTGCGATACCAGCGCCCCCCCCCTGGCAGATGACGCCTACCTGCAAGGTGCCATTCAGCTGTCGCTCGGGCAACTGAGCGAGCAGTACCTTCCCGAGGTGATTGGTTACAATCTGGGCTATGAACAGCTGCCACTGCATTTGCTCATCACATCTTTCGAACTGAATGAACTGGGCATCGACCCTTATTACTTCACGTTGCATGTGACGATCGATAACGCCAGCACCGGCCACGCACGCAAGGCTGCGCAGAGCGTTCTTGAGCTGTTGCCTGTGGGCCAGGAGCGTGACGAGTTTTATCGCCGTGTCGCCAATGGTTACCGACTGAACGAGTTGGGTATGGGCTCTACCCAGGTCATCCAGTCGTTCGATCTTGAACAGGAAGTGATCGCCATGCTGGAGCGCAAGCGAACCTTTGGTCAACACATGCATTCCGACTATTGCCGTCTGGACGGCAAGACGGTCAACGAGTGGCTTGCCGAGCCCGACCAGATCCCGGAGTTTCTTGCCGTGCTGCAGAACAGGGGCTGGATCAAGCGTAACGAAGACCCTCTTAATAGCCGCTTCTGGAAACTGTTCGAAGGGGTCGGTGCACCGATGTTCGGCGTGTTCAACGGCTACGAGAAGCAATTGGTGCACGACTGGATCGCTGGCGACTGGCTGTCGGATGGCAGCGCTCAGCCGCCTGCCGGCAAGCGTCTGCCGGAAGCATTTCGTTCCCGTTTCCGCAACCTGCAAGGCGGCGCTCAGCCATCCCCGGTTCTTGCCATGCCTGCGTCGGCGGACGCTGACCCGGATGTGCGCGAACTGCACATGAAACTCGAATCGGCAGCAGCGTCCGAGAAGATGTCCACGTTGATCGAGAGCATGTCCCCGGCAAGGCACGCGACGGCCGCCGGGCTGCATGCCACTCGCCTGTTTGTCAGCAGCATGGCCGAGCGAGTGACAGGAGCCCGTCCATGAGTCATTCACTGCCCGACAGCGCCGCGCTGATTGCGCTCGCCCAGCGTCTCAAAACCAGTGGCTATCGTTTCATCACGCCCACGCCGTTGACTCATCAACACGTCAATCAACGCCCGGAAAACCGCATTGCCGCGTCACTGCGGGATGTCTTCGGATGGAGCCGTACGATACCGGAGTCCATGCTTCCGGTTGCAGAGGCTCAAGGGCTGTTGGAAGCCGGTATTCTTCAACGCAGCGAAGACGGCTTGAAGAGCCGGGTGAGATTTTCAAGCCTGGATGACTTGTTACTGGTGCATTCCGCGTTTCCTACCGGCGATGAAGACTCGGTGTTTTTCGGTCCGGATACCTATCGCTTTGCGCACTCCATCAATCGCCATCTGCAAGGCACTTCGCACCCGATCAACCGCGCCGTCGACATAGGCTGTGGCACCGGCGCTGGTGCCCTGCTGATCGCGGTTGCGTGCCCGCAGGCGCAGGTCTGCGCCGTCGACATCAACCCCAAGGCCCTGCATTTCGCTCAGACCAACGCCAAGGTGGCCGGACTGAAAAACATGCAATGCTGCCATAGCGATATCCTCTCGGGCCTGACGGGCAACTTCGACCTCATCGTTGCCAACCCGCCGTATATGAAAGACGCCAAGCGCCGCGCCTACCGCCACGGTGGTGATGCATTGGGCGCGGATCTGTCAGTGCGCATCCTGCGCGAATCACTGGATCGCCTTACCCCGGGCGGCTCGTTGGTGCTCTATACCGGCGTGGCCATGGTGGGCGAGCACGACCCGTTCTTCGAGGCCGTGCGCGACGATATCGATCATGCGGCCCTGGCATGGACCTACCGCGAACTGGACCCGGATGTGTTTGGCGAAGAGCTGCTTGAAGAGGGTTACGAAGATGTGGACCGTATTGCAGCGGTGGAGTTGGTGGTAACAAGGCGGGCATAGAAATGCCCCGCAGGCCATTTCGGTTTTCTTCAATAGTTCAGGCTTATAACGCACATAAGAACAGAGCATTGGTCTGCGTGTCGGCCTCCCGTGAAACTTGCCACAAGCCTTTGATCAACGAAACGCCGCTGATCAAGGAAGACTTGTCGCAAAACGGAAGGGATGACGCCACATGCTAAGACTCAACAAGATTATCGAAACGGCGCTCTATGTAGAGAATCTCGCCAAGGCCAAGGACTTCTATTCCGACACCCTTGAACTGGAGGTCATGTTTGAAAGCCCCACATTGGTGGCATTCAATGTGGGCGGTGTGAGTACCTTGCTGCTGTTCAAATGTGGAGGTTCACTGCAGACGCAGTATCTGAGCGGCGGAGAAATACCGCCTCATGATGCGCAAGGGCGAATTCATGTGTGCTTCGCTATCAACGCCGACCAGATGCAACCCTGGGCTGATCGCCTTGCTCAGGCCGGAGTCGCCATCGAAGGCCGGACTGAATGGCCTCAGGGCGGATCAAGCATTTACTTCCGCGACCCCGATGAAAATCTCGTCGAGCTGCTGACTCCAGGATGCTGGGCGATTTATTGAGTCGTTATTGATCAGTGACCCCAGCATATTTCTGTGCCGCATGCTGCTCAGCGAGCACGGCGTTCGTGATTTTTTCGATGTAATCAAACACCTCTTCCTGCACCGAATATATGTAGTGTTTGCGACGGTTTTTGGAGACAGTCCCGTTATTGGCGAGGCACATCATGACCAGATTAGCCAGGTCGCTTCCCCGCACGTCATAGCTTTCGTTGACCTTCTTTACGATCGTGTCGTAGTTCTCAAGGAAGATCATCTCGTCACGAAGCTCGACCTCAAGCGCTTGTTTCGCCATTTCCAATGTAAAACGCACAGCGGGTGTCGCGTCCCAAAATCGATAAATCGCGGAGTCACCGGAGAACTTGAATACATACTGCTGCTGATCAATCCACTTTACATCCCAGAACTCTCGCGCCGGGCGGGAAAACAGTTGGAGTGTCTCCAGATACAACCGCTCCTCACGTTTCATCGCAACAGAAACCGGCAGGAGCAGCCCATTTCCTAACGCGCCCGCACGACATAATGTGTGGTGGATCAGAAAACGGGAAAGACGCCCGTTCCCGTCCATGAACGGATGCAGAAACACGAAACCAAACGAGATTATCCCGGCAGCGACCAAAGGATCGATACGCATTGGAGCGTCATTACCCAACGACATCAGCTGTCCCATCAGCTCGCGGCACAAATCCGGTTCGGGAGGAATGTAGGTTACCCCTGCGGCGCCTTGCAAACCGCTCGCCAGATGATTCTGCTCATGGCGAAATGCCGCCGCCATGTCCAAGGGGTTTGAAATCGTCGCGTTCTGAAGACTGACAAGATAATCCTCACTAAGAGGAATACGTTCATGGGCTTGTCTGAGCAACTGGATGAACTTGCGAGATTTGTCTTCGCTTGGTGATTCTTTTTCGATCGCAAACGAATTCTGGGTTTCATGGAGGTATGCCCAATGGATGGCCCGATCCATCATGTCCGCTGGCAGGCCTTTGATGAAGGCTTGAGCGCGCCCCACGATGTCATACTCCAGAAGGGCTACAACCTCAGGTGTCCGCTCGACGATGGCACAGTAAGCAAGTGTCCCGATGCCGTTGAACTCCACACGCCAGCGAGAATTGCGCTCACCAGACATGGTGATGTAAAGGTTCGGGTCAAACAGAGGGACGAACTGGCCTCTCACGGGCGAATGCTGGCGTACTTGTTCGTGGGTAAACGCTTCGCGCAAAAAACAGGCTTTACGGATGTAAATGCCATTGGGGGCTCGCTCCAGCTCTTTTTCCAGCGCGGCCAGAGAAATGTGTGGCAACGCCTGGGCAAGAATGCTCAGGCTTATCCCTTCGTGCTTGAGCGCGAACAGCAAATGGCCCAGCAGATCCTCCGGATCGGGTGCAACGCTTGGGGGTACGGCCAGGGTTTCGCCGACTTGCTCAATCCTCGTGACAGGCTGAACCCTTGCAGGTCGATACAGAGGAAAGCCGGCGAGCTTTAGCGATTCCTGAAGCCAGGCATATCCGGCCAGATGCATGGGAAAATCCTTATTTTTCAGTCCAGACGTCCAGGTTTTTCTCACTTAGCAAAGAAAATCCTGACTTCAAGCGATTATGCTCGTTTTTTCTTGATTAACTAGCAATAGGCGTAGGTCTTTTCACATCCTTGGAGAAAAACCGACGTGCGTATCGTCGCTAAAATGATATGTTATAACACCTACAAATCATCAAGCGCAGTCCCCTAAAGCGACCCTTCAATTCATGATCAGCCCTCTTTTCCAATCCCGCCGTGCAGTCACAACGCTCTGCCTGCTGGCCTGCGGCGCAGGTTACGCAAACGCTTCAGAACAGGTCGAGCTTGCTCCGTCCACGATTAACGCTATGGCCCTGTCGCAAGATGGAGAGCATCTCGGTTCAGTTACCCATGCCGGTTCTCGCCTGTCATTGACGGCCTTGCAGACCCCGTCCAGCACCAGCTCGCTCGATGGCGACGAGGTGCGCAGTCACGGTGACGCCAATGTGCAGCAGGCCGTAGCCCGCAGCCCTGGTATCACGGCGATCGGTACGCCCGGCGACGGAGGCACGGCGTTGTCCGCGCGTGGTTTCACTGGTCAGGGCTCGGTGATGCAATTGTATGACGGCAGTCGCATGTACAGCGCCATGGGCACCGTCACCATGCCGGTCGATACCTGGGCAATCGACCGCATTGAAGTGCTGCGCGGCCCGGCCTCCGTGCTCTATGGCGAAGGTGCTACCGGGGCAGTGATCAATGTCATCCCCAAGAAGCCTTTTGAAGGCGATATCGAAAACCACCTGCGCCTTGGCTACGGTTCGTACGATAGCCAGCAAACCGCGCTGGACAGCGGCGGCTCGTTAACCGATCAATTGAGCTATCGCTTGAACCTTAATCAGCTGCGCAGCAACGGCTGGATCGATGACGGCGACTCGCAAGGCACGTTCTTCAGCGCTGCCCTGCGCAGGCAGGCCAGCGAAGACCTGTCGTTCACCCTCGCCCATGACGGCGGCAATCAGCGCCCGATGAACTACTTCGGCGTGCCGATGATCAACGGCCGTTACCACGAGGGCTTGCGAGACAAGAACTACAACATCGAGAACGACAAGCAACATTACGATGACCAATGGACGCGGCTGACCACCGACTGGCAGATCTCCGACCGGCTGACTTCATCCAACGAGCTTTACTACCTGACCTCGCACCGACGCTGGCAGAACGCCGAAAACTACAACTGGGACGCTGCCACTCAGCAGCTGTCGCGCAGTGGGTATTTCAGCATCAAGCACAATCAGGAGCAGGTGGGAGATCGACAGACGTTCACCTTCAAACACAGTCTGGGCGGGCTGGATAGCCAGAGCGTGCTGGGGATGGACGTCAACCGTATCCGTTTCAAGTTGACCAACAATTCCCCCTACAACGATGTGAGTCCGGCGGGAGACCCCATTGATATCGAACATCCCGCACCGGGCAATTTTCAGAGTGCGTCGCCCTATTCGGAGCTGTTCAAAAGCACGACCCGACAACTGTCGGTCTTCGGGGAAAACCGCACGCAACTGAGCGAGCAACTCTCGATAATCACAGGCGTGCGGCGTGACTACGTGGATATCGAACGCAACGGCCTGCGTGACGACAGCCGCACAGAAAAGGACCTGATCGGCAACAACTGGAAAATCGGACTGGTTTACGCGCTGACGCCGGAAAGCTCTGCTTACGCTCAATACTCGACCAGCACCGATGGCGTTGGCAGCCTTGTCTCGCTCAACCCCACGCAGCAACAATTCGACCTCGCCACCGCCAGGCAATCGGAGGTAGGTTTCAAACAGTCACTGTGGGACCAGCGCCTGGAGTGGACGCTGGCGGCTTACCATATCGTCAAGAAAAAGCTGCTCACCACCGATGCCGGCAATCCAGACCTCACCCAACAGGTAGGCCAACAGTCTTCCGACGGGCTTGAGGCCAGCATGAAGCTGCAACTGCCACAGGACTGGGCCCTGACCGCCAACGCGGCCTTCGTTCGGGCGCGCTATGACCAATTTGATCAAAGCGTATCGGGCGTGGCCGTCTCGCGTGACGGCAATACGCCCGTCGATGTGCCAAAGCGCACGGCTAACCTGTGGCTCGATAAACAGCTCGACAGTTCTGTGCAGATCGGCGCCGGGCTGCGCTACGTCGACAGCCGATACGCCGATATCGCCAACACCCGCGAACTGCCCGCCTACACCGTGGCCGACGCCAGCCTGTCATGGAAAGCACTGCGCAATACCACGCTCGGCTTGCAGGCGCGCAACCTGTTTGATCGGCAATACGCAGCGAGTCAGTACAACGAAGGCCAGCAATGGATTCTGGGTGAACCCCGCTCGCTGTACGTGACTGCGGACCTGAGTTTCTGATGCTTGCGCTAGAGCGTCTCGCGTGGGCACCAGAAAAGGCGTCGGTCTGCGCGCACGAACACTTCGCCCTGAAAGATATCGACCTGCAGATCGCTGCCGGCGAGTTTGTCGGCCTGATCGGTCCCAATGGCAGCGGCAAGACCAGCCTGCTGCGTTGCGCATTCCGCTACAGCCGTCCGCACAGCGGCAAGGTCGCGATCAGCGCTCACGATATCTGGTCCCGCAGCCCGCGCTGGTGCGCTCGGCACGTCGCAGTGGTTGCCCAGGAGTTTCCCGATGCATTCGGCCTGACACTGCTGGACGTGACGAGCATGGGCCGCGCGCCTCATCAGGGCTTCTTCGCTGCGGACAGCGCCCACGACCGCGCGATTGTGCAGAGTGCTTTGAACGCCGTAGGGCTGACGGGCTATGAACAGCATCGGTTCGACACATTGTCCGGCGGCGAGAAACAGCGTTGCCTGCTGGCGCGGGCACTGGTGCAAGAGCCTCGTTTGATGGTGCTGGACGAGCCGACCAATCACCTCGACCCGCGCCATCAACTGGAACTGCTGGGGCTGGTCAAACAGCTCGGCGTGGCGACGCTGGCCAGTATCCATGACCTGAACCTGGCGGCAGCATTCTGTGATCGCCTGTGTGTCATTCATCACGGCCGGCTCATTGCGCAAGGCACGCCCCAGGAAGTGCTGACCCCGGAAATGCTGCTCAACGTATTCGGCGCCAAGGCGCTGGTCGACAGCCACCCTCTGCGTGATTACCCGCGCATTACCTGGATACCCTGAAATGAACGCCCTGCTCACCCGCTTGGCTTTGATCACTTTGTTGTGCAGCCCGATGGTGCAAGCGCAACCCAGCGCCTACCCCGTCACCGTGCAAAGCTGCGACCGCTCGGTGACCTTCACGGCTGCGCCGCAGCGTGCAGTCAGCAACGATGTAAACCTCACCAAAATGATGGTTACCCTGGGTTTGCAATCACACATGGTGGGCTACAGCGGCATCACCGGCTGGAACAAACCTGATCAGGGCCTGCTGCGCGACCTTGGCAACCTGCCCGAGCTGGCCAGCAAATACCCGTCTCTGGAAACGCTGCTCAATGCCAACGCCGACTTCTATTTTGCCGGCTGGAACTATGGCATGCGGGTGGGAGGCGACGTCACGCCGCAGAGCCTGGCCCCATTGGGTATTCAGGCCTATGAGCTGACCGAGTCCTGCGCGCAGATAATGCCGCGCGCTGAAGCAACGCTTGCGGATGTCTACAACGACTTGCTGAACCTGGGCCGGATATTCGACGTACAGGCCCGCGCAGAGACGCTGGTTGCGCAAATGCGCCACAGCGTAAGCAAGGTTCAGGCAAGCGTGGCAGGCAAATCGCCGCCCCGGGTTTTTCTGTATGACAGCGGTGAAGACCGGCCCATGACCGCCGGGCGTCTGGCAATCCCCCAGGCACTGATCAGCGCCGCGGGCGGGCAGAATGTCATGGGCGACGTCGCGGCCAGTTGGACCCACGTCAACTGGGAGTCGGTTGTGCAAAGTAACCCCGAGGTTATCGTGATCGTCGACTACGGCGAAGTCAGCGCCGCGCAGAAACAGCACTTCCTTGAAAGCAACCCGGCGCTGCAATCAATTGACGCGATCCGCAACCGACGCTATGTCGTGCTGCCCTACGTGGCGATGACGCCTGGTATCGATAACGTCACAGCCATCGAGACGCTTGCAGCGGCATTTCATGACGTGACGCGATGACCCTGGCGCAGTGGCTGACCGAGCGTCCTCGCCGGTACACGGGTTTGCTGATCACTCTGACGCTCGTGCTGCTGCTCTCATGCCTGGTGTGCATCACCTTCGGCGCGGCCCCTGTGCCGTTGAACCGGGTGATGGATATCCTGATGTTCAAGCTGTTCGGCGCGAGCGAAAACCCACCCCTCTGGACCGCGGGACAGGAAACCATCGTCTGGCTGATACGCACGCCCCGTGTGTTACTGGGTGTGCTGGCAGGCGCGGGACTGGCCCTGATCGGCAGCGTCCTGCAAGCCGCGACGCGCAACCCGCTGGCCGACCCTCACCTGCTGGGAGCGACCTCGGGCGCGACACTCGGCGCAGTTATCGTGGTCATGCATGTGGGAGAAGTGCTTGGCACGCTGACATTGCCACTGGCTGCATTTGTCGGCTCGCTGGTCAGCCTGTGCCTGGTGCTCTGGCTGGCCAGCCATAAAGGCCGCCTGGACAGCCAACGCCTGCTGCTCGGCGGCGTGGCCGTGTCCTTCGTGATGATGGCAATCGCCAACCTGTCGCTGTTTCTGGGCGACCACCGCGCCAGCTCTTCAGTGCTGTTCTGGATGCTCGGCGGGCTGGGGCTGGCGCGTTGGGAGCTGCTTGTTGTGCCACTGATCACGGTTCTGTCTGGCTGGGTTCTTTTGCAAGGTCTGGGTCGTTCCCTGAACGCACTGATGGGCGGCGATCAGACCGCCACAAGCCTTGGTCTGCAAGTACGCAATGTGCGCCTGCTGGTTTTCCTGATCGCCTCACTGATGACCGGAGTACTGGTTGCGCTGTGCGGCTCCATAGGTTTCGTCGGCCTGATGGTGCCGCACATCGCCAGACGTCTGGTGGGCTCGGAACATCGACGACTGTTGCCCGTCGCCACGCTTCTGGGTGCTTTGTTGATGATCTGGGTGGATGTCATTTCCCGCACGCTTATCGCGCCAGAAGATCTGCCTATCGGTATTGCGACGGCTTTGTTGGGAGGGTTGTTTTTTATTTTCATGATGAAGCGAAACTAGAGGCTGCCAACTGATCACTTGAAGTATGACCGCCCTTGGCTTTTTCACTACATGACAAACTCATGTCATCGTTTCTTAACACATTTATGACATTTATCTTGCGCTAGTTGTTCAAGACGCGTTCGGGCACCTGAAACAAACCAGGCTCCACAATTCATGGAGCAGAAGGAGCAGCACGTGAAAGTGACAGTGTTCGGAACCGGTTATGTGGGGCTTACCCTTGCCACCTGCCTGGCGGAAGTGGGCCACACTGTATGCTGCATGGATGTCGACAGCAAACGCATTGATGCGCTGCGCGAAGGCATATGTCCTATATTCGAGCCCGGTCTTGGCGAACTTCTCCGCAACGGCCTGGACTGCAAAAGACTAAGTTTCACAACCGATGAAGTGCACGCCAGCCGCTTTGCAGAGTTGGTCTTCATCGCAGTTGGCACGCCAGCGCAAGCCGACGGCAAGGCAGACCTGAGCCAGGTGTTTGCCGTGCTGCGCTCCGTGCTTAGACACGCTGACGGTGCTCGGATCATTGTCAACAAGTCCACTTCGCCCGTAGGGACAGTTGACCGCCTGCTCGCTGAAATCGCTGCCAGTCCACGACGCGATGACGGCTTTGAAGTGATCAGCAACCCAGAGTTTTTCAAGGAAGGCTGCGCGGTCAGTGACTGCCTGCGGCCGGATCGCATTATCGTCGGCGGGGCCAGCCCGCGAGCGCTGGAGCAGATGCGCGAGTTGTATCAGCCGTTCAGTCGCAACCGCGAGAAGTTTGTGATCATGGATGCACGTAGCGCGGAACTGGCCAAGTACGCTGCCAACTGCCTGCTGGCGACCAAAATTTCGTTCATCAACGAGATGGCCAACCTGGCCGAACAGGTGGGTGCCGACATAGAACAGGTCCGGCTTGGCATTGGCTCCGACCCTCGCATTGGCTACGACTTCATTTACCCAGGCTGCGGCTTCGGTGGCTCATGCTTTCCCAAGGACTTGCAGGCGCTTATCGGCACGGCCAGCGAGCACGGCGTGGAAACGGCATTGCTCAACGCCGTCGAACAGGTCAATCGTCGCCAGAAGAATCGTCTGTTTGAAAATATCCACGCTCATTATCACGGCGAACTCAGGGGCAAGGTCTTTGCTGTCTGGGGGCTGGCCTTCAAACCCAATACCGACGATATTCGCGAAGCATCCAGCCATGCCCTGCTTGAAGCACTCTGGGCAGCCGGTGCCAGGGTTCAGGCCCACGATCCGCAGGCGATCGAAGCTATCAGGCATCATTATGGCGAGCGTGATGACCTGCAACTGGTGCAGTGCAAGGAAAGTGCTTTGGAGGGCGCAGACACTCTGGTAGTGGTTACCGAATGGCAGGACTACCGGGTGCTGGATCTGGACCAGCTCGGCGAGAAACTGCGGGATAGAGCGGTTTTCGATGGCCGCAACCTGTTCGACCCGTCGCAATTGCGTGATGCCGGATTTGCCTACTATGGCATTGGTCGTGGCCAGGCGATCCAGTCATGACGGTGCTCGTGACAGGTGCTGCCGGATTCATTGGCTTCCATGTCGCCAAACGTCTGTGCGAGCTCGGTATAGAGGTCGTCGGTATCGACAACCTCAACGACTATTACAGCGTCGAACTCAAACAATCGCGACTGGCCATACTCCAGCGCCTGCCAGGTTTCACGTTCAACAGGCTGGACATCACCGATGCCGAAGGTCTGTCCGCCCTGTTCGCGCACAATGAATTCGAACAGGTCATCCACCTGGCAGCCCAGGCCGGTGTGCGTTATTCGCTTGAGCAACCGAATGTTTACGCCCAATCCAACCTGGTCGGCTTTATCAACATGCTCGAGGCCTGTCGGCAGTATCGACCCGCGCACCTGATCTACGCGTCGAGCAGCTCGGTCTACGGCGCCAATACGCGCATGCCGTTTCAGGTTGAGGATGCCGTCGACCGGCCGTTGTCCCTGTATGCCGCCACCAAGCGCGCCAATGAACTCACCGCCTACAGCTATTCCCACCTGTACGGCCTACGCGCCACAGGACTGCGTTTTTTCACTGTTTACGGACCTTGGGGCCGGCCTGACATGGCGCTGTTCAAGTTCACAAAAGCCATGTTGGCCGGGCAGCCTGTGGATATCTACAACCATGGCGAAATGGCCCGGGACTTCACTTACATCGACGATATTGTCGAAAGCATCCTGCGTCTGCGCTTGCTGCCGCCCGTCACCGTTGGCAGCGAGCCGCCTCACCAACTCTTCAACATCGGCCGCGGTCAGCCCGTCAAGCTGCTGGAGTTCGTCGATTGCCTGGAGGCCGAGCTAGGCCTGCGCGCCGAACGACGCTACCTGCCTTTGCAAGCAGGCGACGTGCTGCAAACCTGGGCTGACGTCAGTGCGCTGAGCCAATGGATCGACTTTCAACCACAGGTCTCGGTCGACACCGGCGTCAGGGCCTTCGTCGACTGGTATCGGGAGCATTATCAGGCCCGGCTCTGTGTGCCACTTCAATAACAAGGACTTCCATGACCACGCCCACTTTTCTCTCCGTCGTGATACCGGCCAAAAACGAAGCCGATAACCTGCCCAGCTTGATAAAAGAGATTTGCACAGCGCTGGACGGTGAGCGCTACGAGATCCTGGTCGTTGATGACGGCAGCACAGACGACACCTTGAAAGTGCTGACTCACCTCAAGGACAGCGGGCTGACCGTGTTGCGGATCCTGCGCCACGAGCAGTCGCTCGGCCAGAGCACCTCGGTCTATCACGCAGCACTGGCGGCCAACGGCACCTGGCTGGCGACCCTGGACGGTGACGGTCAGAACGACCCTGCGGACATTCCAGGAATGCTGGCGTTGGTACGCGCTCACGAAGCAGGCCCCGGGGCGATCCAACTGGTGGCAGGGCACCGTGTGAACCGACGCGATACGGCCAGTAAACGCTGGGCCTCGCGATTCGCAAACGGCCTGCGTAGTCGCCTTCTCAAGGACGCTACCCCAGACACCGGTTGTGGCCTGAAACTGATCGAGCGGGCAGCTTTTCTGCGCCTGCCGTACTTCGACCATATGCACAGGTTCATTCCAGCGCTGATTCAGCGGCATAACGGCCGCATGGTCACGCACCCCGTCAACCACCGCCATCGCCAGGCTGGCGTGTCCAAGTACGGCAATCTGGACCGCGCACTGGTGGGCATTCTGGATCTGGTAGGCGTCTGGTGGCTGATCCGCCGCACCCGCCTGGATGTTGAAGCACAGGAACTGCGGTCATGAAACCGGACAACGAAACCTTCTGGCTGATCCTCGGCTTTGTCGGTCAGGCCGTCTTTACCGGACGCTTTGTCCTGCAATGGCTGTACAGCGAATTCAAGAAGCGCAGCATCATCCCGGTAGGCTTCTGGTACCTGAGCATGCTGGGCAGCACGATCCTGCTGGCCTACGCCATTTATCGACAGGACCCGGTCTTCATCGCCGGCCAGGCCTTTGGCCTGCTGGTGTACATGCGCAACCTGCAGCTGATCAGCCGACAGGCCAAGACACCTGAGGAGCAATGACGGTGCGAACTCACCTTTCGCCGCGCCTCGAGGGATGGCTACTGGTCGCGCTGGCCATTTTACTGGTCGGGGGCGGCCTGGGCTTGCGTCTGCCACAGAACGTGGATGAAGAGCGGTTTCTCGGCGTTGCCTTGGAAATGCTGCAGAACGGCTCATGGTTCGTCCCGCACCGGGCCGCGCAGATTTATGCCGACAAACCGCCGCTGTTCATGTGGGCGACGGCATTCTTCATTTGGCTGACCGGCAGCCCGAATATCGCGCTGTACCTGCCCGGGCTGCTCTCTGCAGGCGCAACCACCGCAGTCCTCTACGATCTGGGCACCCGCCTGTGGAACCGACGCATCGGTCGGTACGCCGCACTGTTGTTCCTGGCGACCTATCAGACCTACAGCATCCTGCGCACCGGGCAGATCGACAGTTTTCTGTGCCTGTGGATTGCGCTGGGCTTCTACGGCCTGGTTCGCCACGTGTTGCTCGGGCCGGCCTGGGGCTGGTTCTATTTCAGCTGTGCGGCCATGGGCCTGGGCATTATCACCAAGGGCGTCGGTTTTGTTCCCGCGTTGATGTTGATCCCTTACGCCTATGCCGCGCACAAAGGTTGGCACGGTGTCGTGGCCATGCCTGGGCAGGCCGCGCGCTGGGCGCTGGGACTGCTGGTGTTATTGCTGGCCTGCTGCCTGTGGCTGGTGCCGATGATTATCTCGGTCGTGCGTGACGGCGGCCCGGAAGGGTTCGCCTACGTGCAGGAAATACTCTTGCACCAGACCGCCAATCGCTACGCCAGCGCCTGGGACCATCGCGAGCCCTTCTGGTATTTCTTCGTCAAAGTCATCCCCCAGTATTGGCTGCCATTGGTGCTGGTACTGCCCTGGCTGATCCCGGCATGGCGCCGACAACTGAGCAAGCGAGATGGCCGGGTTCTGGTACTGCTCGGCTGGGTCTTGCTGGTGCTGTTGTTCTTCAGCCTCTCCAGTGGCAAACGCAAGATCTACATCTTTCCGGCGCTGCCCGGACTGGTACTGGTCGCCGCCCCCTTGCTGCCCTGGTTGTTGAAACGTTGGTTCCACGACCACGTCAGGGCTGGGCGACTATTCCCGGCAGTGGTGGTTGTCTGGCTCGGCCTGTGGTTCGCCAGAGGGTTCATCGAACCCGTCATAGAGGGAGAAAATCCACACAAGAACCTGATGGAACAAGCCGCCAGCGTCACCCAAGGAGCCGACCTGGTACTGGTCAACTGGCGCGAGGGCCACTGGCTGTATGCACGCCAACCCATTGTGCATTTCGGCTTTGCCAAGCCATCGGCAATCGAACAGGCCGCCCGTTGGCTACGAGAACACCCCGGCACCTTTGCTCTGGTCCCAGGTGAACAATTGGCCAATTGCTTCTTGCCGGAAAAAGCCCGGCCGCTGGGTCAGACCTCCAGAGCTGACTGGTTCATCGTCGATGCCGATGCCGACAACGGCCTGTGTAAACCGGAACCGCTCATGAACGCCTATCGCTTCGCCTGGCAGCAGAATGTTGATTAATCACCCGCCCAGCCGCCCAACACGCGGGAGTGCCTGAAGCCATGCAGTTGGAAACAATCAAGGCAAATCGGCTGACGTGGTCGAATGTCGCTCGAAGGCAGGTATCACTCGCATAGATAGTGCTGAGTGCAGGTGCTCTGGGGGTTCTGCTGCTGGCTTACGCCGTGTCGGCACACTTTCAGGTCCACCAACAGCTGTACCATTACGGTCGCACCTGGTTGAAGGGCAATACGGCAGCCGAAAAGAATATCTGGTTGCCGGAGTCCTGCGCTCCATCGATCAGAACCGTTTGCAGATCAAAATTGCCGACCGGCTGGACTGGATCACGAAAAGTGTCGCTGCACGCGACCTTTCAGACGGTCACTACGATCCGCGAACCGGTCATTTACTGCTGCTCAGCGACCAGTCACGCTCGATCACAGAACTGGACGGTAAAGGGCGGTTCGTCAGCATTCGATCGCTGCTGGGTGCATTTTCCGACCTCCAGAACAGCGCTCCCCAACCTGAAGGCCTGACCATGGATCGCGACGGTAACCTGTACGTCGTCAGCGAGCCAAATCTGTTTTACAAGTTCTCAAAAATGCCGAAACAATCCGTTGAAGAAATCAGGCCCTGAGCGCAGCGACGAGTTGAGAGCCTGACATTTCACTGGCACTTCTGAAATACCGAACTAGAACCAGGTTTCCATCTGAACGCCAAACTGCCAGACACCCCCGGAGTTGAAGTCGGTTTTGCCGAAGTTGCCGCTCGTGCTGTATCGGTCCAGGTCCGAAGACCAGTTCATGAGGCTTGCGAACACTCGCAATTCGGGACGCGTTAGCAGGTCACCCATGTCCGGCTTGAACGTCGGCGCAACTGTGAACTTCCAGAAGTTGCCGTCGACTGCATTGCGTTGCAGGTAGCCTTTGGGGTCAAGGTCCATGGTTTGCCAACTCAGCTCGTAGGCCATCTCGAAGTTACTGTTGATCTCGTTGGCCAGGCGCATGTTCAGAGTGAGCCAGCGGTAATCGTCGCCTTTGACGTATCGGTCTTTGCTCTGCTCGGCCAGCAAGCTCGGGCCGATGCGCCATCCCGGCGCAATAGGCGTCTCGCCGTACATCGCCAGACGCACCGCGCGGGCGTCGTCGATCAGTTCGCCATCCGCGCCAATGTCCTTGACCTGAGCCCCCAGGCCCTGCCCATAGAGCAACGCCGTCTTGAAGAAGCCTTCCCTGCCGAAAAAGTCTTTCTGGTGATTGGCCAACATGGAGTGCAGGCCTGAATCTGCGGGCGCAAAACCCGCTTGATTGGTGCGCGTACCGACGTCGTTTTTCTTTGCTCCAATGGCATTGAACATCCACTGCCACTGACCATTGTCGAAGAATTGGTTGGAGGTCAGGATATAGCTTTCCACATCGGCATCGACGCCGCCCTCACTGAAATCTCCGTAGTTACGTCCGATCAGGGAATAATTCGAGCGCCAGTCCTTGTTCATCTGCACATCGTAGATACCGCCACCGGTACCGGCCAGAAAGACCACGTCCGAGTCCAGCCAGTGAATATCGAAATTATCCCTGTCGAATCGCTTGCCGGCCCACAGCGTGGCGTTCTCGAACACCGAATTACCCTTGAAGGCGGCAATATGGTCGAGTTCAGTAAATACCTGACGCACGTTCAGGCTGCTTTCTTCGGCTGTCCAGTCGTTATAGCTTTCAACGCCATCGGCGATGGAGACGGTGAATTTGGCACGCGTGCCGTTCTGCGCGTAGATCTCTTTCGACAGATCGAAGCGCATGTAGGTGTCGTCTTCGTTACCCAGCCGCCCGACCGCCCCACCGACTGAACCCGCGGGGGTTGTATAAGGCCCGCCGCGACCGCCGCCCAGCCTGTCGTTGATCAATAGACCGGAGCGAGCATAGCCCTTGAAGCTGAACCCGTCGGTGAGGTGCCCGGCACTGCCTGGCTTGTCCATGCTTTGCTGGCGGGCTTCGAGTTTTGCCACACGATCATCCATAGCGGGCTGTGGACTGGCTGCCACAGTCGGCGCGGAAGTGGCCGCGGCAGGCTGCGCAGCGGGGGTGGCGAGTTTGAGTTGCTGCAGTTCCCTGGCGAGCGCCTGGGTTTGCTGTTCGGCTGCGGCTGCACGTTTTTCCGCAGCGCTGGCACGGGCTTCAAAAGCGGCCATCCGTTCTTCCAGAGTCGCGGCCTGAGAGACGGTTGTCGAGGTGCCGAGTACCCCTGCGAGTAGCCATCTTGATGCGTTCTGCATGTGGACTTCCTGTTTTGTTTTTATTGTTTTCGTGACGTCGGCCGCGCCTTTTTCCTTCAACGCAAAATTGTGCAAATCGAAGAAAAAAGGGTGCTACATCGAAAATACGCTGCTACATTGACGATGTTAACGTTAACTTTTATAAAAACAAAAATAAAGAGGGCTCTATGAAACAGCTGAAATCTCTTCTTCCCGCCGCGCTGCTCACCCTGTCTGCCGGTTTTTCTGCGCTGTCGAACGCAGCCGATCTGACGATCTCGTGCGGGGCCGTCGGCGCTGAATTGCAACTGTGCAAGGAGGCAGTCGATAGCTGGTCAAAACAGACCGGCAACAACGTTCAGGTGGTTTCCACGCCTAACTCTGCGACCGAGCGCCTGTCGTTCTACCAGCAGATCCTCAGTGCCCAGTCCACTGACATCGACATCATTCAAATCGACATGGTGTGGCCGGGGATGCTCGCCAAACACCTGACGGACCTGCGCGAACTGCTTCCGGCGAATGCGACACAAGGCTATTTCCACTCCCAGGTGGACAACGCCACCGTCGACGGCCGACTGGTGTCGATGCCCTGGTTTACCGATTCGGGGCTGCTGTATTACCGCAAGGATCTGCTCGACAAGTACCAACAGCCGGTCCCCCAGACCTGGGAGGACATGACCGCTACTGCCAAACACGTGCAAAAAGCCGAGCGCGATGCCGGGAATGCCACTATGTGGGGCTATGTGTTCCAGGGGCGCGCCTATGAAGGCCTGACGTGCAACGCCCTGGAATGGATCAGCAGCCAGCCGGACGGCGGACTGGTCAACCCGCGCGGAGACATCGTGGTCAACAGCCAGGCCTCACGAGTCGCGCTGACCCTGGCCAAAAGCTGGGTCGGCGACATCTCCCCGCGCGGCGTACTCAATTACACCGAGGAAGAAGGGCGCGGTGTATTCCAGTCGGGTAACGCGCTGTTCATGCGCAACTGGCCTTACGTCTGGGCCTTGGTGCAAAGCAAGGACAGCGCGATAAAAGACAAGGTTGGCGTAGCGCCCCTTCCCAGCGGCGGCGCGAACGGCACCCATTCTTCAACGCTCGGAGGCTGGGGGCTGGCGGTTTCGCGCTACAGCCGCAACCCCAAGCTGGCGGCAGATCTGGTTGCCTACCTGACCAGCGCCCAACAGCAAAAACAGCGTGCCTTGGCAGGCGCCTACAACCCGGTCATCGAGTCGCTGTATGCCGACCCCGAGTTGCTCGCGGCGATGCCTTACTACCCCCAGTTGCACAGCATACTCAGCAAAGGGGTCATGCGCCCCGCCGCCATCACGGCCAACGGCTACCCACGCGTCTCCAACGCCTTCTTCGATCGGGTGCATAGCGTGCTGGCGGGCGATATACCGGTCGATCAGGCACTGGTCGAACTGGAACGCGAACTGACCCGCATCAAACGCCGGAACTGGTAAGCCACACGTAAGGAAATCAACATGCCTGTCTCTTCTACCGACTACCCCGGAGACGACGAACTCGTCACCCGGGAAACGCCTGTACAACGTCGCAGGCTACGCGCCGCCTGGCTGTTTCTGACGCCGATGCTGGTGTGCCTGGTGCTAGTGGCGGCCTGGCCATTGTTGCGCACATTCTGGTTCAGCCTGACCGACGCCGATCTGTCGGATACCGGCAGTGGCTCATTCGTGGGCCTGAGCAATTATCTGCTCTACGACGGCGTCATCTGGTCTGGCGTGCTGGTCGATCCGCAATGGTGGAACGCGGTGCGCAACACCCTGTATTTCACCGTGGTGTCGGTCGGGCTGGAAATGGTTCTGGGACTAATGGTGGCGTTGCTGTTGAACGTCAAGTTCACCGGCCGCGCGCTGGTCCGTGCATTGATTCTGATCCCTTGGGCGATTCCGACCATCGTCTCGGCGAAGATCTGGTCGTGGATGCTCAATGACCAGTTCGGCATCATCAACCACATGATGCTGAGCCTGGGCCTGATTGACGCGCCACTGGCCTGGACGGCAGATGCGGATCTGTCGATGTGGGCAGTGATCATCGTCGATGTCTGGAAGACCGTGCCCTTTGTCACCCTGCTGATGCTCGCGGCACTGCAGATGCTGCCAAGCGATTGCTACGAAGCCGCCAGGGTCGATGGCATTCATCCGGTGCGGGTGTTCTGGCGAGTGACGTTGCCGTTGCTGATGCCCGCCTTGTTGGTCGCCGCGATCTTTCGCATCCTCGACTCGTTGCGGGTCTTCGACGTCATCTACGTTCTGACCTCCAACTCTTCGAGCACCATGAGCATGTCGGTCTATGCCCGCCAGCATCTGGTGGAATTCCAGGACGTCGGCTACGGCAGCGCCGCCTCCACCCTGCTGTTTTTGGTGGTGGCCGTGATTGCCATGCTTTACCTGTACCTCGGACGTCGCCAGCTGGAGGTGCGCTCATGAACCTGCGTCAACTGAAAAAAGCGCTGCTGCGCCTGGCCTTCTGGGGCCTGGTCGGGGTCGTGCTGCTGTACGCGATCTTCCCTTTCTATTACGCCATCCTGACCTCGCTGAAACCGTCCAGCGCCTTGTTTGAGGTGAGCTACTGGATCACCGCAGCCGACTTCTCCAATTACGCAGCGGTCCTCAGCCAGGCTTCATTCCTGCAGGCCATCGCCAACTCGCTGGTGGTTGCGCTGAGTGTGGTGATGCTGGCGCTGTTCCTGGGCCTGACCGCGTCCTATGCCTTGGGTAGGGTCAAGTTCCGTGGGCGCGGCACGGTCCTGATGATGGTGCTCGGGGTCTCCATGTTTCCTCAGGTCGCGGTGCTGTCGGGACTGTTCGAAGTGATCCGCGCACTGGGTCTGTACAACACCTCATGGGCGCTGATCCTGAGCTACACGATTTTCACCCTGCCCTTTACCGTCTGGGTGCTGACCACGTTCATGGGGCAACTGCCGCATGAACTGGAGGAAGCGGCAATCATGGATGGTGCCTCGCCTTGGGTCACGCTCACCCGTGTGCTGTTACCGCTGCTGTGGCCCGCACTGGTCACCACTGGCCTGCTGGCCTTTATTGCCGCGTGGAACGAATTTCTGTTTGCCCTGACCTTCACCCTGACAGATGCCCAACGAACGGTCCCGGTCGCCATCGCCCTGATTTCAGGTGGCAGCTCTCACGAATTGCCCTGGGGTCTGTTGATGGCGGCGTCGGTACTGGTGACCATCCCCCTGGTGATTCTGGTGCTGATCTTCCAGCGCCGCATCGTTTCCGGCCTCACTGCCGGCGCGTTGAAAGGCTGATGCACACAACTGACAAGGAACAGCATCGTGATGAAATTGAAGCTAGCCAACATCAACAAGCAATTGGGCGGCGCGCGTATTCTGCGCGACGTCAGCCTGGAGATCGCTGCCGGTGAGTTCGTTGTGTTCGTCGGCCCTTCGGGCTGCGGAAAGTCGACGCTGCTGCGCTTGATCGCCGGACTGGATTCGATCTGTGCTGGCGACCTGCTGATCGACGGACGCCGGGTCAATGACCTGGAACCGCGCGAGCGTGGCGTCGGCATGGTCTTTCAGTCTTACGCTCTGTACCCGCACATGAGCGTCTACGACAACATCAGTTTCGGTCTCAAGCTGGCCAAGATGGAAAAAGGCAGCCTGCGCGAACGCGTGCTGAAAACCGCACAGATCCTGCAACTGGAAAAACTGCTGCAACGCAAACCCAGGGAGCTATCCGGTGGGCAGCGCCAGCGTGTTGCAATGGGCAGAGCCATGGCGCGGGAACCGGACATTTTGTTGTTCGATGAACCGCTCTCCAACCTCGATGCCTCGTTGCGGGTGCAGATGCGCAACGAAATCGCCAGGCTCCACAAACGGCTGGGCTCGACCATGATTTACGTCACTCACGATCAGGTAGAGGCCATGACCCTGGCTGACAAAATTGTCGTCCTCAACGGCGGTCAGGTCGAACAGGTTGGCTCACCACGCGAACTCTACGAGCGCCCCGCCAGCCACTTCGTCGCAGGTTTTCTGGGCTCGCCGAGAATGAATTTTCTGTCAGTACGCTTGCACGCACCAAGCCGCAACAGCCTGATCGATATCCCGGCACTGGGCATGACATCCCTGCCCTTCGACAGCTCGAACCTGGCCGACGACGCGCAATTGACCCTGGGTGTCCGTCCGGAACACATATCTCTAAGTGCAGCGAACAGTGGCACTGGCGTCACCGTGACCGGTGTCGAATACCTGGGCAGCGAGGTCTACGTGCACCTCGCTACAGACGAGAACGAGCCCTTGATCTGCCGGTGCGAAGCAAAAGCCGGATGGCAGGTGGGCGACCGGGTCGCGCTTTATTTCGATACCGAAAATCTGCACGTGTTCGACGCCGATGGCCTGGCCTTGAAACGCCACTCTGACACCGACCAACACCTGACCCGCGACACCACGCCGCACTTCGTACAAGCGGGTTCCCTATGAGTTTTTCTGTGAATGCCATGAACGGTCCAATGTCCACCACCCTTGAGCGCGCGCACCATGCATTGAGGGATAGCCTGGCGCAGGTGATCCACGATTATCGACCCGGTTATCACCTGGCCCCGCCTGCGGGCTGGATGAACGACCCTAACGGGGTGGTGTACTTTCGCGGCGAATACCACGTGTTTTATCAGCACCACCCCTTCGATGCGAAATGGGGCCCGATGTACTGGGGCCACGCCAAGAGTGCTGATCTGGTCCATTGGCAGCACCTGCCCATTGCATTGGCACCGGGCGATGACTGCGACCGGGACGGTTGTTTTTCCGGCAGCGCAGTGGTGTGTGGCGACACACTGGCACTGATCTACACCGGGCACACCTGGCTGGGTGAGGTAGGCGACGAGCTTTTGATCCGTCAGGTGCAGTGCCTGGCCACCAGTCTGGACGGCATCAACTTCGTCAAACACGGCGCCGTCATCGACAGCCCGCCACAAGACACGATCATTCATTTTCGTGATCCGAAGGTCTGGCAGCAGGATGACCACTGGTACCTGATTGCCGGCGCGCGCCTGGGCGACGAGCCGCTGCTGCCGTTGTATCGGTCTGCGGACCTGCACGCCTGGGAGTTCGTGAGCTATGTATCCATTGGCAATGAAGGCGATGGTTATATGTGGGAATGCCCAGACCTGTTTCGCCTTGATGGACGCGATGTACTGCTTTACTCCCCCCAGGGCATGCCAGCCCAGGGCTACGAGCGACTGAACAAGTTTCATACCGGCTACCGAGTGGGCCAAATCGACAGCCAATGGCAGTTCAGCGGTGGGCCCTTTATCGAATTGGATAACGGCCACGACTTCTATGCTGCGCAGACTCTTGTGGCTGCCGATGGCAGACGTCTGGTGTGGGCGTGGCTCGATATGTGGGAAAGCCCGACCCCCACTGCAAACCATCACTGGCGCGGAATGCTCGGCCTGCCTCGCGAACTTGAGTTGCGTGACGATCGCCTTTGCGTACACCCCGCCCGCGAACTGACAGCGTTGCGCAACACGTCATTGCCAGGCACTCCGTGGTGGAACGAAACGGGTACCCAGTGGCAGACCGACGTACACGGCGATCTGCTCGAAATCCACGTGCACCTGGACCTGCTCGACTGCATCGAAGGTCATCTGGGAGTGGCGTTGCGCTGTAGTTCAGATGGCAAGGAGCAAACTCTGCTTTACTACGATGCGTCGCTAAAACGTTTGATACTGGACCGCGATCAGTCGGGCACCCACGTCAGCGGTCAACGCAGCGTAGCAATAGACCCACAACAGGAGCGGCTTGAGTTGCGAGTCTTCCTGGATCGCTCGTCCATTGAGGTGTTTGACCAAAACGGCCGCTTCAGCTTCAGTAGCCGTTTTTATCCACAGACCGACAGCCTGGGGGTCAAGCTCATTGCCAATGGAACCGGAGGCCGGGTGCGTATTGCCAACGCTTGGGAACTCTCCTCGGGATACTTACAGGTAAATCATTGAAGTCGCGAAAAAAATCAGGCCTCTGTAGCATTATAATTATCAGTCAACCTGACAGGCCCCGCCTTGCATGACCTCAGTTAAAGACGTTGCACGATTGGCCGGTGTGTCCCTGATGACGGTATCTCGGGCGCTCAATAATCCGGAAAAACTGAGCCCTGAGACGTATCAGCGAGTCCGTAGCGCGATTGACGAGCTTCAATTCGTACCCAGCCTGTCAGCGCGCAGGATTCGCGGCGACAACTTACAGACACGAACCATCGGAGTGTTTGCGCTGGACACCGCGACAACGCCGTTCGCGGTCGAGCTGCTGCTGTCCATCGAGCAGACCGCACAGCAAGCAGGCTGGAACGTATTTATCCTCAACCTGCTAAGCAACCCGCCCACCGACCAGAACGTCGACCTTATGCTGTCCCACCGACCTGACGGGTTGATCTTCAGCGCCATGGGGTTGCGCGAAGTGACTATTCCCCAGCGCTTGAAAAGCAAACCGCTGGTGCTCGCTAACTGCGTAGCCGATGACAGCAGTCTCGTCAGTTATGTGCCGGACGACGAAACAGGTCAGTACCGCGCATTGCACTACGCGTTCAGCCAGGGCTATCGACGTCCTTTGTTTATCAATCTGCCAAAAAAGAGCCTGGCCTGGAAAATTCGCCAGGCGGGTATGCAGCGTGCTTGCCAGGCATTCGGCCTGGCTACCGGCGAACTCTTGCAGTACGACCTCTCCGAGCACGACGCCTATGGGGAAACCGCAGCCATCCTCGAACGGCACATGATTGATGGCCGTCCGCAGTTCGATATTCTGATCTGCGGCAATGACCGTATAGCCTTTTGTGCCTACCAACTGCTGCTGGGCCGTGGCCTGAAAATCCCCGGTGATGTCGCCGTGCTGGGCTATGACAATATGATCGGCATCTCCGAACTGTTCATCCCCGCGCTGACCACGGTGCAACTGCCGTATTACGAGATCGGCCGCAATGCCGCCCGCTACTTGATCGATGGCCTCGAAGTCTCGGGTGCCCAGCCGGTAGATTGCCCGCTTGTGGTGAGGGAATCGTTATGAAATGAAGGGCTTGTGTGGGCTGGATCGCGCCTCAACGCGGAGTAACCACGCTTGTATAGCGGACGGCTTCTACCTCCAGTCGCCTGCCTGCCAAGGTCAACAGATGGCAACTTTCAGACAGGAAGTGTTATGAAACCACTGGACAATGTTTTTCATGAGTTGCACAAGAATGGCCTTTTGATCCTGGCCAATGTCAGCGATGCAGGCGGCGCAAGAGTCGTAGAGTCATTGGGTGCCACCGCGATCGCCACCAGCAGTGCGGGCATGGCATGGGCGCATGGTTACGCCGATGGCAACCAGCTCCCCCTTACGCGGCTGGCGGCCAGTGTTGAATCCATGACGCGAATACTGCACGTCCCACTGACCGTAGACATTGAGGCCGGTTACTCCGACGACCTCCAACACGTTGCCAGGGTTGTCGAAGCGGTTGTCGCTTCAGGTGCCGTGGGTATCAACATCGAAGACGGTACCGCACCACCGGAGGTACTTGTGCGCAAAATCGGAATTGCCCGAGAAGTCGCCAACAAGCACGGCGTTAACCTATTCATCAATGCGCGCAGTGATGTCTACCTGAAAGGCCTGGTGCCCGCCTCCCAGCGTCTCGATGAAATCATCCGGCGTGCAGCGCTTTATGCACAAGCAGGAGCCAACGGCCTTTTCGCCGCAGGTATGGTCACACCCGCCGAGATTTCCACACTGTGCAACGCCTCCACACTACCGGTGAACCTGCTTGCCCGCGATGGGCTGTCAGCGCCCGGCGAATTGCAGCGCCTAGGCGTTAGACGCCTGAGCGCTGGCTCAAGCATTGCGGAGTTCCTGTACGGCGCGATGGAAGGGCTGGCCCGCTCTTTCATCGAGCGCGGACAGCTGGATACGCAGGCGCTTACGGGTTTTACGTATGGGAAGTTGAATGGCTTGATGGCGGAGCGTGGATAAAGCGACAGGCCCTTGGGCAGATTGAGCGAAAAGTGCTCAGGAGCATTGGGCCATGACGTCTTCCGCGACATCTCGACTTAAGTAACGCGGCGCGGTGATAGGCCCTTTAAGGCCCATCACTGCGGATGCAGAACACTCCAGACCGGTGCTTTTCAGGGACCTAAGCCCGCGATGTTCATGTATTCAGGGAATCTCGTGGGGAAGGAAAAGCGGCGGCGTGCGAAGGTTCTAATTCACAAATACCACCTGGATTTTGAGAATTAAAGCTGTCGCAGCAGGCTTCCATTTTCCGGGCCCTGCAGCCCATCGGAGAGGAAACGCAAAACTGTCGCAAAAGCCGAAAACCACGAAAAGAGATGACGCGCTAGAGAATTAAATCTGTCGCAGCTAGTAATGACGTGGCTTGCCGGCCGTTTTAACTTAAACCAAGCACCGGCGATTGATCAGGAGGCGATGCGCCGGAGACCGGATTCGCCATAGGTACGCAACACTCATACCAGCCCGCGTACTACGGTTAATTTATGACCGTCCGACTTTTCGCAACGGCGAAACCTCTGAGCACACCTGTACTGCATGCGAAATAGCGGTAGACAGTGCCTGTGGCCATTCCCGTATCAACAGCCACGCCTGAAACCTGGGTTTCTTTCTAAAACGCCGTGGTTGACTAACGCTCGAACGGACTCAAGGATGCGACTTGGATTATCTTTGAGGCGAGCTTCGACTGCTGACGTTTCAGCAAGCAGGCCTCTCAAATGTCTCCAGCCGATGGCAATAGCAGCATGAGTGAATGACTCAGAGCATCGCGCAATCCCGTCGGGATGCTCGCTGAACCTTGCCGTGAAATTGGACTCACCATCTGCCCATCAAACGCATTGCGGATTGTGTCGATTACATCGTCTCGTACCTTCGTCATGTCGTATTGAACGATGGGGGTCGTGCCAGGGAACAGTGTATGTATTTCCATGAGCTGTGCCAGCTCGGCCAGCCTATGCTCATGCGTCGCTACAAACGCAACTTCGACATGGCCACCATTCACTGGAGGCTTCAACAGCAGCTCTGGCGTCCTCAACAGCAATAAATCCCACGCTGTAGCGGAAATATTTCTGACCGCCTTTTTACGTGAGCTGTTCTGCTTGATCCCAAGCAAAGAGCCTGCTTGACCACTGAAATAATGCAACGCCAACTGACTTTCCCGCGCAAGAGAGAAATTCAGCATGGAGCTGATGAACTGTTGATAAGCAATATACTGTTCAGCCGGCGAAGCCCCTCTCATTTCAAACTCGCGCAACAAGACCATTTTTAGCAGCGCAATTTCTGTGGCTTCAACGGTCTCTAGAGCCTCGCGCTGGCTGTGACTAGTGATAAATGAATGCACGTGCTTTTCTGCGATGTCATCAAGGGAATCTGCGGCTTCCTTCGCAAGATAATGCTCAATGGCGGCCGGAAGCAGGCGTACGGTACCCGTCGCTAGAAAATAATCGGTGTCCATCGCTAAGAATTGGTACAGCAGCCGTAATCGCCTGGTGGCGTGGAGCACGAAATTAGCATGCGTTGACTTTGCGTACTGCTCCGTTAAAAAGAAGCCGGCGCTAATATCCCATCCTTCGCGTGAAACGAACTCAGTAAAGCCTCGCATGCCATCGCTGACCTCCCCACCGGACATCAATTCTGCGATGCCGTCGAGCAAGTTCGAGTCGACCACGACCTTTGCACAGGCTGGATAGGCCAGCTCGCCTTCTTCCCAGTACTGCTGATTGATCAAATACGGCTGTTTGCCACCAAATTGATCAATCAGCATGACGGGCTTATTGATCCCAAACGTCTTCGTACCGCGTAGCCAAGGCGATTCGATTGGAGAGTCCTTCACCAACCATTTGAATGCCGTCATGTTGCTCCTTCATTTCCCGGTTTTTTTGCACAACTGCTTACGAATCAGCCGTATTCTGCCAGCGATGTTAGTACGCGGGCCCTTTGGCTGGCGCGCTCGATCAAATCGGCCACTCGCTTCCCGCTCAGACATACCGATTCGGTGTTTGGACATTCGACGCTCATGAGCTGTCTGACCAAGCTGCCCAGCCAACACCAGCACCTCTGCTGTCAATCTCCAGAGGGCGGGCTTTGTTCCTTCTGATCTTGAAGGGCTTCCCGCATCGTGTTATCGCTGATGCAGCATTGACCCATCTGCCGACTTGGCGATGCCTCCTAAGTATTCAGCCCACAGTTAGACCTGCTAACGCATTACGAAGTAGAAACTTGGGTCAGCGAAATTTCGGCAGCTGGGTCAATTCTTCATCAGCGGCAACACAAAACGGGGGTGGCCATTCGTCTTACACATCATAGATACATCCAGCGAGTCGGGGAAATGGCGTACAAGTCTGTCGGAGATCGTGTTATCCCGCAGGCTTAATCGATACCAGCTCTATGTATCTGAATTTCTTGCGAGCAGCCTTCGTCGCATCGAGCTCGGCCTG
This sequence comes from Pseudomonas sp. RGM 3321, assembly GCF_022836805.1. Classification (NCBI taxonomy): domain Bacteria; kingdom Pseudomonadati; phylum Pseudomonadota; class Gammaproteobacteria; order Pseudomonadales; family Pseudomonadaceae; genus Pseudomonas; species Pseudomonas sp. RGM 3321. The sequence goes on along the minus strand of NZ_JALHBH010000118.1, from coordinate 199,641 downwards.
AAGCGTACTCAAGGTGTGGGCTTCATAGACAAACAACTCCATCTTGCCTTCAAACTCATTGCCGACAGGCAGCGTGACCACAACTTTGGGAATACCCGATCCTGACGATTTACGTTTTGCAATCGGCTTGCTAGGCGAAGGCGCTGCTGGGGGCAGGGTCTCATTTTGCTCCTTTGCAGAAGCCGGCGACGGAGCCGCTCTTGCAGTTCCAAACAAGGCTCGACGCATTTCCTCTTCAGTAAGATTTGGACACATGTTCAATCGTCCAATGAATGCTTACGCCGAAGGTGCTCGCCCAGATCTGCCGCCCGCTTTTGAACCACGGTGAGCTGACCTTCTCGAATACCGAAATCGGACGGAGAGGTGCAGATCTCAATTTCGGCAGCCTCCTTAAGCGCAATCTGGAAATAGGCAAATCCGTTGACCTGGACCGTATGCTCCCCACAAAACTCGATTTCGATGATTCCGGCCGTATCCTCTTCGTCAGCAAGGTCGCCAGCAGGAGACAGACGTGCTCCGGTAAGCGCGTGCGTCAGCGGACCAGTGGTGGCAACACTGCACTGGAACTGAGGCAACTGGCGAAGTGCATCGATGTAGCGAACGCTCAGATTTTTTTGCAAATTAATGCTCCTTTCACTTGTTGGGTAAACACCAAATCCAGCTCAGAAATATCATTTAGGGCCAAGCTGCAGTTCCGCCTATCTCAAAACCATGAACAGTACACGACGGATAGCAATCAACGCATGATCGCATGCGTTAATCGATGAGTCGCTAATCGGCAAATCATCGTCCCTACTAGTAGGCGCCGACCAAACCGCCAAGGACAGATATCGGATAGGTCAAACTCGTCAGTCACCTCATCCCACTTCGGACGCGTTTTGAGCACGAATCGATCGATGAACGCGGAGACGACGTTATCGTGGAGCCGGGCGGACTTGACGGCGTGCTCCAGCTCGCTCCGCTTCATCGTGAGGATCGCCGCCTGACTCGCGATGCCAATCGACTCAAGCGCATGGACGAAGCCGAGGCCTTCTTCTAGCGTAAAGCCCATCGCTGCGTTCCAGAACGCGAGAAAAGTCTCGGTATCGTCACCGTCTGTGGCAGCACCGATGCTGCCTTCTTCACCTATCAACTCTTCGATCTCGCCCGCTTTGGCGTAATGCTGTTTGGACCGGACAGCATGGGCTTCGAACCGCTCGTTGGTCGCCTTAGACAAAAGAGGGTCGAGCACCATTTCTCCCAGCTCGTCGCGGAAGAGAAGGTCACCTAATGGAGATATCTACAATTGGGCAGGTACCAGCGGATAACCATGCTCGGCCAGCAACTGACATACTGCCTCCGAGTCATCCGCCGCCACTGCTGGCAAAACAGCGATCGCCGACTGCTGCCCAGCCACATTGAACATGGTGAGTTTGTCGCGAAACCGCTCGATCCATACCACGGAGTCACCAGGGATGGCCCAGCGCTCGCGAATAGCAAGGTGCTGAGGGTCATCCTTCAAGGCGGTGACACCTGCCAGATGGCAGAGGATCAGCTAGGATGCCGGGATCTTTCTGGAAACTGCATCGGGAGCTAAAAGTAGAAAAATGGTACAAAGAAAATCTGCGAGAAATCGACGAGAAATCTTTGCCCGAGATCCGTTACCCCAACCGTCAAGCGCAGCTACCCAGTCAGTTCGCTGTGTCACTGGTGCCTGGGATGGGGTCGTGGTGAACGCGCGAGAGGCTTGGTTCAAGCCGACATCTTATGTCGTGGGCACGGCAAGGCACCTTGCTGCCCCGCCTGAAAACGCAGCGCCACCAGTGTGTCGTTCTCGTGTCGGTGCGTCGGGCCCATACGCTCATGCCAAATGCCGTGCCTGCGAAAGTATCTTTCCAACTGCACCGTCGTGACCGCCACGACAGTATCGGCCCCCGATGCACCCGCTTCTAACAGCGCATGGCGAAAGAGCGCAGCCCCAACATCAGGACCGGCCTGTTTGGCAGCAGCGAAGCGCGATACTTCCCACACATGTGGATCGACCGGCAACGGAGCATCGCTGATCCACGCAAAAACCTCTCCCAGTAGATAAGGTTTGAGCGTGGGCAATAATCGAGCGCAACTCACGACCTGTCCGTCCTCCAGACCAACGATGTAGCGCGCATGAGGAGTATCGAACTGATCGGTCTCTACGCGGGCCGTCTGCTGATCCAAGGGAAGGCGCCATCGCAATTTACGGATGAAAACCTCGTAGCGAAAACGTATAAGCGATTGGTAGACACTGTCGCCCAGTTCACTCGCGCTGCCCGCCAGAATCTCCATCTACATCACCCGAAGTTTGAAAGCACGCAATTACCCCATGACCGAGCGATCAACGACAACTACCTCTTCTGGTAGCGCGAGCGTTCAGATCAGATTCAATGCCACGGCGTGTGCGGCCGCGTGTGCCTTGTTGGGCGATCCAAACTTACCGACGATCTTCTTGATATGAAAATTCACCGTGTTATCGGAGATGCACAGGATCTGGGCGATATCACTGACGCATTTGCCGTCTGCAGTCCATCTGAGGATTTCCACTTCCCTGTCGGAAAGGACGCAGCGTTCGACTGCCGACAGGTTCCACCGCGCCAACGCCTGGCGGCTGGCATCGCTCAGGCAACGCAGCTTCACCCCCAGCTCCAGTTGCTCGATCTGACTGACCCGGCCACGGCCTCGAGCAAAAGAGATGACGTGCGTATCACGGCTGGTCGCCAAGGCACTGTAGGTCATTCCATGAACCAGGCCAAACTGAGCGGCCTCGGCGAAGAAACGTCGGTGGCAGCTGGCTTGAACATCACTCCAGTTCAAGACATCCGCTTTGGCCATGCTGTGCTCAATCACAGGATCAATCGCACCATAACTTTGCTCGTCATAGCGCTCCTGCCACTCAAGCGGATAGGTGCCCATGATGAGCGTCTTACGCCGAGTGAAAGGCGTGGGCGCTTGCAAGGCCAGACCAACATGTTCGAAGCCACACTCTATGGCCTCACGGTGCAGGATCGACACCAGATTTTCGATTTCATGAGCCGCCGAAATTTCTCTCATGACGTCGCTATACCACTCCAACATTCCCAATCCCACCGACGAGCCCTCCTGGTCATCCACCGGCTGAACAGTGTAGAGCGCTTTTGCCCGTCTCGCAGCCCCGGTCAGACCACACATCGCCTATACGAATAAACGCCACGATTAATCACCTACCAATTCTTGTAATTTCTTGCATCTGGCCACTGCCCTAGCATCCCTGTTCCCGCCCGCAGCCAGAAGGCAATGCCATGCAATCCGATGAGCGTTCGACTTGCCACACCGCGAAAATCGTATGGTCTGCCGAATCTTGCAGCCCTGCCTCGACCGGTAGAACGTGGCTTGCAATAGCAGATGGCCAACACTGCGATACCCCCGACGGCTGCATTCCGATCGATGCCGACCGGATCGCAGGCAGCGCCCTCGCGGCGGGCGACACTGTGCTGGTGGCTGTATCCGAAACCGAAACCTCTGGCCCATGGCAGCTGGCGCAAAGCCAGTTTGAGTCGATTCATCGCATCATCGCCGCGCTGCTGGCGACGGGCACGCCTCTGAAGCTTTTGCTTTTCAGCGGTATCGCCAACGCCGACGCAGCTGCTGCGCACGGCTTGTTGCAATCCCTGCGCTGCGAAACCGAACAACTGGCTCACACCTGGCTGGAAAGCGATGCGAGCCTGGCACAGTCACTCACCATCTGCGGGCTAATGCAGCAGGAAGGGCTTCGGCGCCTGCGAGTCGAGGGTGGCAAGCGCCTAGTGGCTCATCTGCACCAACAAGTAACGCCGCTCGCGAACGAACCCAGAAGCCAGGACGGGCCGGCGCTGATCATCGGCGGCTTGGGTGGCATCGGCCAGCACCTGCTGGAACATATCGTCGGCCAGCAACCGGTTTTCGTCATGGGCCGCTCGCCCTTGAGCGATGAACGACGCTCGCGCTTGAAAGCGCTGGGTTGCTCAGGCTACTTCCAAGGCGATGCGACGGACACCGAGAGCCTGCGACAGACGCTTTCGACGCTCCATGAACGCTACGGTCGGGTGGACACCGTCTTTCACCTCGCCGGTCATCTGGAAGATGGCCTTTTCCAATCGCAGACGACTCCCTCTTTGGAAAAGGTCATGAAGACCAAGATCGCGCCGGCCCTTGCCCTTGCGCATCTGCAGAACGAGATGGCAATACGCCGCGTGGTCATGTTCGGCTCGCTATCAGCAACCGTCGGTCTGGCAGGACAGACGGCCTACGCATCAGCCAACGCCTACCTGCATGCTCTGGCTGAGCGGCAATGCCTGCAAGGCCATACGGGCTGGTCAACCATCGGCTGGGGTATCTGGGATGTGAGCGGTATGGCGATGGGCCAGGACCGCGGACTGCTGTTGCCTATGGCCCCTGACAAAGCCCTGGCGGCGATGGATGAGCTGCTTGCCGCCCGCTGCGCCGACGCCCTGATTTACGCTGGCAGGCTGCTGACTGAGGCACCCTCCGGTCGACAAGCGGCGAAAGCCAGTCGCGCGCCAACGCTGGATACTAAGCTGCTAGTGCGCCAAGCCATTGCCAAGTTTACTGGCCTGGAAAATCTCGCAGAGGCTGAAAACGTGCTGGATCACGGCGCTGACTCAGTCGCGGCGATCAGCATTGCCGCAGAGATCGAACGCCGCCTGGCCGAGGCAGGCATGGTCACTAGAGTCCCCCGCTCCATCCTGTTCGAGCACCCGAGTATCTCGAGCCTGTCGGCCTACATAGAGGCTCGCGCGGCAATCATTGGACTGCAGCCCGAGCCCGCGGTGGCCCCCCAGTCCCCTCCCGAGCTCACTTGGCGAGCCCCCTCCCCAGATGTGCGCTCTCACACCCAGGACGAGCCGCACTGGCGGGCGCAGGATATTGCCATCGTCGGTATGGCGGGCTCTTTTCCAGGTGCTACCAGCATGGAAGAATTGTGGCCGCTGCTGGCAGAAGCGCGATTGGCAGTGCGCCCCGTCCCATCGCAACGCTGGGACTGGCGCGCGTTCTATGACAGCGATGCCAGCGCCGCGGGCCGTAGCTATGCCCGCCATGGCGGCTTCATCGACAATGTCGAGATGTTCGACCCGCTGTTCTTCCAAACCACGTTCAAAGCTGCCGAGCGCATGGACCCAGCCGAGCGCAAACTGCTGCAGACGACTCACCATGCGCTGGAAAACTCAGGATTCTTCGCCGCGCCGACTCCAGACGTAGGGGTTTTCATCGCAGCGATGTACGGACACTACCAGCAATTGGAAGCGTCCCAGCCCATCGACACCTCGTTCTCTGCCCAGGCCAACCGGCTTTCTTATCATTTCGACTTCCGTGGGCCATCGCTGACCTTGGATACCATGTGCTCAGGATCGCTGACGGCCCTCCATCTGGCCATCGCAGCACTGCGCCGCGGCGAGTGCCGGCAGGCAATCGTAGGCGCAGCCAATATCATGGTCAGCCCACATAAATATCGGGTGCTCAGCCAGGGCAAATTCCTCAGCCCGACAGGCCGCTGTCATACCTTCGGTGCACAGGCAGACGGGTATGTCCCAGGTGAAGGGCACGTGGTCTTCGTCCTTCAGCCCTTGCAGGAGGCAATCGATGCCGACGCACGCATCCATGCGGTCATCCATGGTAGCGCGGTTAACGCAGGCGGGCGCAGCAGCGGCTTCACGGTACCCTCGGCAGCAGCGCAAACCAAGGTCATCGAAGCCGCACTGCGCGATGCCGACCGCCAGGCACACGACATCACCTACATCGAGGCGCATGGCACCGGCACTCGCTTAGGAGATCCGATCGAGATCGAAGCGCTGAACGGCATATATGGGGCACGTGATTACGGGCACTGCGCCGTAGGATCGATCAAAAGCAATATCGGCCATCTGGAGCCTGCCGCCGGTCTGGCGGGGTTGGCCAAGATCGTGTTGCAACTTCGTCACCGCTCGCTCGCCCCTACGATCGGTTGCGACATCGCCAATCCATTGATACCCGTCGGTGAGGGAACAGTTCGTCCGCAGACCGAACTTGTGCCTTGGAACACACCTGACGGCCAGCGTCGCTACGCCGGTCTAAGCAGCTTCGGCGCTGGTGGTGCCAACGCCCATGTCATCGTGGGCGAATACATGCCGCCGCAGGTGAATGCACCGGCACGACATGACGCCGTACCCATGGCAGTGGCCATCAGCGCGCAAAGTGAAGCGTCGTTGAATGCGCTCAAGGCCGCCATCCTCGACTACCTGCTTAAGCAGGAGGGGCTGTGCCTGGAGGACGTCGCCTACACGTTAAACGTGACCCGTCCGGCAATGCGCTACAGGTTCTGCGCCTTGGTCACCGACCTGGATGACCTGGCCAACGCACTGGCATCGTCGACTGCGCACCAAGCGACCTTCAGCGCTCAGCTCGAGCAGGCAGCCAGCCGCTTTCAGGCAGGGGAAAGCATCGACTGGCGGCACCACAACCCACCGGGCAAGATGCTCGACCTGCCGAGTTATCCTTTCGAGAAAATACCACTGTGGGCCAATGAACTACGTGTATCACACGAACCACAAAGCTCGAATCCACCACCAGAAACCGATGATAGGCTTCTGCTCGCAGTTGCGGACTTCACGTCCAATGCGTCCGAGACAACGCGCACGTTCACCAGCCCCTTCACCTTAATTGTCGATCCGGAGCTGGATCGACAACTCCGAGGCCATGGGCATCGGATCGTCGTGCTGGACCCGGTCGACCCGGCGCCAACATCGTCCTGCGGCGCCCCCCGTACCACCAACCTCGTACAAGCCTGCAAGCGCGCACTCGACGACATCCCGCAAGAGCATCCCATCGTCATTGCCCTAGGTAACACATCGAGTACCCCTATCGCGCAGGAGCCTACCCAACGCGCGCTGCACTGGGCACTGTTCCAAGCCATTGCTCATCTGCAAGGCCCAAGATCACTGATGGTCTGTCTGCCAAACGAACCCGATGCCCAAGCAGGTCTCGTCGGCTTGCTGCGCAGTCTTTGCAAGGAACAACCGCAACTGAGGATCTTGTCACTGCAGCTCGGCGGTTCGCTGGCTCACCCCAATGTTCTCCAGCAGGCCTTGGCACGCCTAGCGTTCATACCAGTCAGCGGCCACGTGCACGAACGCCTGCAGGGCACGCAAAGCCAACGCCTGCAATGGCGCCCGATAGAGTTGCCAGTCGCACCCCCGACGCTATGGCGTCAGGGCGGACATTACCTGATCGCCGGAGGCTTCGGCGGAATCGGCCAAGCCGTCGCTCGCCGACTGGCGAGTGACTTCGGTGCCCATATCAGCCTGGTAGGACGGCGACCTGACAGCGCGCACATCAGGCATGAGTGCCAACAAATGAGCGCGCAGGGCGGGACGGTTCGCTACTACAGCGCTGACCTGGCAGACGTCGGGGCAGCCAAGGCATTGCTCGCCCAAATGAGCCCACTGAACGGTGTGCTGATCGCGAGCGGCGTGCTGCGCGATGGGGTACTGACCGACAAGGCGTTCGAAGACTTTGAACAAGTCGCACGCAGCAAGATCGAGACCACCCTGGCGCTGGACGAAGCGATCGGCTCGGCCCCGTTGGACCTGTTCATGCTGTTCTCTTCAATCGCTGCGGCATTCGGCAACGCAGGGCAGACCGACTACGCCTACGCTAACGCCTGGCTCGATGGTTTCGCCCAGGCGCGCAGCCGTGCGGTGGCGCTCGGGCAGCGCCATGGCCGCACCCTCAGCGTCGCATGGCCGCTCTGGAAAGACACTGGCATGCAAGTCGATACCCAGACCCTTCAGTTCATGACACATGAAACCGGGCTCGAGCCCCTTGAAGCGAACACTGGGGTAGATCTGGTACTGCGACTGCCCTCAGCACTGGCCGCAGATGTGTGGGCGGTGGCGGTACTTGGCGGCGATACCGGACGCATCACCGAACGGTTGCTCGCACCACCTCGCCAAGATCCCGCAGGCAATCGGGCTTGCGAGTCGAACTCACCTGATGCATTGCGTGAGGCAGTGAACGAACTGCTCGAGACGCTCACCGCCATTCCTGCGCAGAGGATTGATCCTGAGGCGCGTTGGGGCGAGATGGGGCTCGACTCGGTCGGCCTACAAGAACTGGCGAAAAACGTACAGGCTCGGTTCTCGGTGCCGATGGCCGCCAGCGCCCTGTTTCGCTACAACACCCCGAGTCAGTTGGTCCGCTATCTCGACAGCCAACGGGCATCCGACACACAAGACCTAAGCACGAGCAGAGCACCCGACGCCGGCCATCCCGATGAATCGCTCACAGGCTATGCCATCATCGGTATGGCCGCCACGTTGCCAGGTGGGGACACTGTCGAGACATTCTGGGACTCGCTCCTGCATGGGCGCAGCGCCATCGTGCCGATGACGCGCTGGCCCGAGGAGGACCTCTACGGCGGTGCGGTGCGGAATATCGAGCATTTCGATGCACGCTTCTTTGGTCTCTCGGCACGTGAGGCGATGCTGATGGATCCCCAGCATCGACTGTTCCTGCAAACGGCATACAACGCCTGCCTCGACGCGGGCTATCGACCAGGCGACATCACTCGCACCGGTGTCTTCGCGGGCGTGCAGTTCAACGACTACCAGGTGCTGCTGCAGCTGTGGGGTCGCTCAAAACATCCCTTCGCCGCCACGGGCAACGCTCATGCGATGCTCTCCAACCGGGTGTCCTACCAATTCGGTTTCAGTGGCCCCAGCGAAACGGTCGACACCGCTTGCTCGTCAACACTGGTCGCCTTGCATCGCGGCATCAAGGCCCTGCAGGAACAGGAGTGCGATACGGTACTGTGTGGCGGAGTCAGCCTAATGATCGACCCGGTCGTAACCCACGCGGCCGCCAGCATGGGTGTGTTGTCGGCGAGCGCTCGCTGCGCCACGTTCGATGAATCGGCTGATGGCTATGTGCGCGGTGAAGGGTGTGGCGCCTTCCTCATCAAGCGCTACGCCGATGCGGTGCGCGATGGCGACAACATCAGAGCGCGGATCGTCGCCAGCCAGGTCAATCACGGGGGGCGTGCCAATTCGCTGACTTCCCCCAACCCGAACGCCCAGTGTGATCTGTTGCTGGCGGCGTACACGCCCGAGTTGGCAGAGCGCCTGGGCTACATCGAGGCGCATGGCACCGGGACGCGCCTTGGTGACCCGATAGAGCTGCAAGCCCTGAGTGCCTTCATCGCCCAGCAAGCCCCCGCAAAGCCACCGGCAAGCGTGCTGGTCGGAGCGGTCAAGACCAATACGGGCCACCTGGAACCTGCAGCAGCCGTACCGGCCTTGGTCAAGGTCATCAAGGCGATAGAGACCGGCTGGCTGCCTGCCAACTTGAACTTCCGTCAGCAAAATCGGGAAATCGACCTACAGGACACGCCTTTTTCACTGCTCACCGAAAAGCAACCCTGGCGGTCAAACGACCGTGTCGCAGGCATTAGTTCCTTCGGCTTTGGCGGCACCAATGCGCATGTGGTGCTAACGCAGGCCGATGCACCGACACAACAAGTCACGGCACAACCTGGGCAACTGCACTTGGTAGGCCTGTGCGCCAGAACCAAGGAATCGCTTGAACGCATGCGCGATGAACTGATCGAGCATCTGCGCAGCAACCCGCACCTGCCCCTGGCAGACGTGGCCCGGACCTTGGCAATAGGGCGTGAAAGCTTCGAGCACCGACTGGTGGTAAGCGCCATGGATCTGCCCTCATTGATCGAGCAGTTGAGCAGCGCGGCCTTGCACTACGTCGAGCCCCAAGCCCTCAGGAGCCACGTCAACGAAGGGCCGCTGCTGGAGCTCGACAACAGCGTCGTCACCGAGCTTGCGTCCGCTTACCTGCAGGGCCGCGACACGCTCAGACGCATTTACCTGAAGGGCCCCGGCAGACGCATTTCGCTACCTGGCTATGCCTTCGACAGCAAACCTTACTGGTTCGAAACCGCCGCAGACCTGGAGGCCTCATGACTCACCCTGACGCATTATCGTTATCGGCCCTGCAGAAACTGTTCGCCGATGCGCTGCTCGAAGTCGAGCCGCTCGACGCAGACGAACCCTACATCGAACGTGGCGTCGATTCGATCCTCGCGGCGCAGCTGGCGAAGGCCATTGCCCAACGCTTCGCAGTGCCCTGCCGCACGGCGGACCTGTTTGAGGCCGCCTCGCTGCGCGAGCTATTGAAACTGCTTCAAGTACGCATCGAACCTTCGACCACAACACGGACAACTCCAAACGAAAACCCTCGCTCCAAGACTGGACGCACACCGGTGATCGTGGGCGCCGCCGGTCGTTTCCCAGGTGCGGCATCGCTCGACGAACTGTGGGCAGTGCTCGAGAGCGGCAAACCGCAAACCGGCGTCATGGGTGAGCACAAACGAACCGGGAGCTTCAAGGGTGGGTTTCTGCGGGACATCGACGCCTTCGACAATGGCTTCTTCCATCTCTCGCCCAACGAGTCGGTCTGCGTCGATCCGCAGCAACGGCTTTCCCTGGAGCAGGCCTGGCACGCCATTGAGTGCAGCGGACTGACCCTGACCGAGCTCAAGACACTGCGTTGCGGCGTATTCGCCACCGGGCTGCCGGGCGACTACCGCCACGTACTCAGCGCACACAGCGAGCAAGCAATCAGTGCTGCGGCTTTCACCGGCAATGCGTTCTCCGCCTTGGCCGGTCGTATCGCCTACTGTTTCGACCTGCCGGGACCTGTGCTTTCGATCGACACCGCCTGCTCATCCTTCCTGGTGGCACTACACCAAGCCGCCATGGCGTTACGCAGTGGCGAGTGCGATGCCGCTATCGTCTGCGCAGCGACGCTGTTCTGCACCGATGAAGTTTTTCGCCTAGCACAGGCAAGCCAGGTGCTCTCTGCCTCCGGGCACTGTCTTGCATTCGACGAACGCGCTGACGGCTTCGCACCCGCCGAGGGCGCCGGAGCGCTGTTGTTGACCACCCAAGAGGTGGCCCAGAACCTGGGGCTGGCAATGCTCGCGCAGCTCGATGGCAGTGCGGTTGGCCACGATGGTCGCAGCAATGGCCTGATGTCGCCGAGTGTGAGCGGGCAAACCGAGGTCATCCGTGCAGCCTGGGAGGATGCGCGACGACAAGGTGGGCAAGGACCTGAGCACATTGCCCTGATCGAGACCCACGGTACAGGAACCCCAGTGGGCGATCCGCTCGAAGCCAAGGCGTTGGCGCAGACCTACGGGGAGCTCGAGGGACAAGGGCTGCGATACCTTGGAGCGAACAAAACGATCTTCGGTCATACCTTGGTCAGTTCTGGGCTACTCAGCGTGCTCAAGGCTCTATTGGCCCTGGACCGGCAGCAGATACCCGGGCCGCTGCTGAGGCCATCCTCTTCTTCGCACTGGCACGACATCATGCCGGTATCATCCCCGCACACCGCACATGCGCTGCCGCCCGGCGCCGGCATCGCCATCAGCGCGTTCGGCTTCACCGGTGTGAACGCCCATGTGTTGTTGCACAAGCCAGGCAGCGCAAGCGCTGTACAGGTCGATATCGAAGGCCTGTGCATCAGCGCCGCCAGTGAGGCCGGACTACAAAGAACGGCACTATTGCTGGCCCGATTTCTCGCCCAAGGCACACTGTCATATGCACAAGTGTGTGCCAGTTGTGCCGCCAGAACGCCTCAGGCCGTGCGGGCGGTGGTCTGCGCAGAGCAGGTCGACCAAGTGGTCGATGCCCTGGCGCGATGGGGGCGCTCGACTCCGACAGGGGTGGTTGTCGCTCGCGACTACCAAGAGCTGCCCGCCAGCACTCGTCGACCCGACGGCGTCGCTGCTCGCTGGCTGCAAGGCATGGCTACCCGCATCGGAGTATCCCAGGCCATCCATGTGCCCCCCTACCCCTTCGCCCGCCGCGCGTTCTGGCCTGGCCTGCCAAGCACAGCCACAGACCAGGACAACGCTGGCGGATCCGCCAACGTGCTGGAGGAACTGCGCCAACGCCTGGCCCAGCTGTGCGGCTACCGACTCGAAGAGGTCGATAGCCAAGCTCCGCTGTCCAGCCTTGGGCTCGACTCCCTGACGGTACTGCAACTGCTGGCACCCTTCCAGAAACGGAGCGGGAAGATAGCTGTCGAACAGGCCTTTGCCGCAAGCACTCTTGCCGAACTGGCCACGCTGATCGAACGTGCGGCGCAGTCGGGCCGGGTAGCTGACCAAGCGGCGACCGACCTGCCACTGGGCCTGCGCCGGCGTCAGACCCGCAGCGGCCTGACAGTGCTGGACCAGGCAGGCAACTTGCCGCCTGTGATACTGGTCAGCCCGCTCAATGCCTCACCCAGAATCTGGGTGCAGCAGTTGCCCATGCTGCGTCGTGATGGCTGGAATCCTTGCATCGTCGAATTGCCGCTGCATGACGCAGTACAGCCCGATACCCCAGAGATCGATCTGGGTAGGGTCGCTGCGCAATTGGCGCAATTGTGCGAGGAACTGTCCGTGGCGGGTCAGCCAGTACCGTGCATCGGCTGGTCGCTTGGAGGCTGCGTGGCACTGCATGCTGCGCTCCAACACTCGCCCTGCGTAGGGCCCATCACGGTGATCAGTGCCGCGCCGTGGTTCGGCGAGACGATCCTGGAAGACACTCTGCAAGCGCAAAGTGAACTGGAGGGGCGCGGCGAGATGTTCGACCAAATTCTACCGGGTAACGGCAGCGTCGCCTCACGGATCGGCGCGGGCCTGAACCTCAGGAGCCTGGGTGCCTACATTAATGCGCTGAGTACATTCGACATCCGCGAGGCATTGGGAGATCTGAACGTGCCGCTGCTGGTCATCCACGGCGCTCAGGACAATGTGATCCAGGCCCAGTGCGTCATGCCGCTGCGACAGCTCGAAAAGGCACGGTTCTTGGAGATTGCCGATGCCGGTCACTTCTCGCCTCTGACACACGCCACGCTCGTCAACCGAACGTTGCTCGACTGGCTACACGTCAGCAAGCCCTCCGCCAACGTCACTCAGGTAGCTTGAATGGACACCCTCATTGCCGATTGCCGTCCTGCCACACCAGAAGAAACGCTGATCTGGCGCCGCAGCCAGACGCATGCCGGCGATCCGGGACTGATATTGAGCTACCGCTTCGCGCTGGCATCATCGGTGGATGTCCAGCTTCTGGACCATGCACTGTATAGGTTGCTGGCCGGGCCCTTCGCCAGCCTGCGCAATACGTTTTTGCTCAACAACGGCACGCTGCTCAGCAAGCGCCTGGCCCTCAGCCCTGAGGTGCTGGAATACGATAGTTGCCCGCAACCATTGCAATCCCTGACGCAGGGCCGCTCAAGGCACTATCGCTTCGTCCTGCAGACACTTGAGGACGGGCAGTGCTACCTGGACTGCCTCTTCAGCCACCTGGTGATGGACGGCGTGAGTCTACAGCGCTTTCTGGCAGCCCTTAGCGAATGCTACGCCGGCCGCACGCCGGTGCCCTGCCCCGCAGCCGGCCCACGCACACCGGCGCCTGCAGGTTTCTGGAGCGAGCTGCTCGGCGGCTACACCCTTGAGCAATCCCTGCCGATGATGCCGCCTGCCTCAGGCCCCCGGTCAGGTCAGGTCAGGACAGCCACAATGACCTTGAGCCGGGTCACCCCCGATCAGTGCAACACCCTGCAAACCAGCGGATTTCGCCTGACCTGCGCGGCCATGGCACTGACCCTTGCCCGCTACCTGCGGGCTTGGGAGCAGAACGCCAAGATAATGCTATGCCATACAGTACAAGTGCCTGGCGGCCCCGACGCAGGGACCTGCAGCAACCTTGTTCCTCTGCCTGTCGACGTGGATGCCTGTTCAGACGCTCACACACTGTTGCAACACATTGGCGAAACACGTCGACGCATCCGTCCCTTCCAGCACACACCATGGAACGAGCTGCTGGCTCAGTTCCCGGCGGGGAGCGCAGGCAATGTCGTCATCAATGAGTCGCCTGGGCTGCTTACACCGACCGCCCCAACGATAGGCGAGGTCTGCGAAGTTCGTGCCTTGCCATGCGCAGGTGGACCGTACGATCTGGCCGCCGTGTGCTCGATGGCCGGAGGATGTCTGCAAGTGCGCCTGGAAGCCAGTCACGAACGCAGCACGCCGCGCTGGTTCGCGCAGTTCGCAGAACAGTTTCAACACAGCCTACACGACTTGCTCGAGGACACGCAGCAGCCCTTCGCAGCGCTGGCAACACTGAAGCGACCAGAGCCTGGCGAACGAGGCCAACGAATCCCTCCCGTTTCGCTGGAGCAGATGCTGTGCGCACTGGAACAGGCCGAGGCAGAACGGATTGCGGTAATTGACGACGATGGTGAGCTGACCTACAGCGCACTGCGCAGCAGTATCGATGCCACCGTTGTACGCCTGGCGCAACAAGGAGTCAGCCAAGTCGGGGTCTGCATCGGCCGCAACCGTTGGCTGCCGATCGCACTGCTGGCAGCGCTCAAGCACGGCGCTCGCTTCACCCCACTTGAGGCCGGCCTGCCCGACGAAGCATTGAGCGATCTGATCCACCGAACCCAGATCAGCTACGTACTGTGCGATCGCTCTACCCATGCCCGTCTTGCCCATGCGGCTCCCCAGGCGGTGCTCCTGAACATCGAAACACAGGTGATGTCCGGGGCAGGAACGTCTACATCGTCTTCGCAAGAAATCGACCCCATTGCCTACCAGATGTTTTCCTCAGGCAGTACTGGCGTCCCCAAGGGTATCCAGATCGGCCGTGACAATCTGGCAGCCTTCCTGACGGCCATGGCCGCGATGCCGTTCTGCTATCCGGGTGCGCGCTGGATTGCGCTGACTCCACTCAGCTTTGACATTTCCTTGCTCGAAGCACTGCTACCGCTGTGCAGCAACGGCTGCATTGTGATGGCCGACGACCCTGTACGACGCAGTGGCCGACAACTGATCGATCGTATCGAGCGAGATCGGATCGAAATCCTGCAGCTCACCCCATCCAGCCTGCGTCTGTTGAAAGACTCCGACTGGCAGGCACGACGCCCCATCACCCTACTGTGCGGTGGCGAGCGTCTGAGTCAGGAAATGGCAGACTGGGTCCTGGCTGCAGGCCATACGCTGTTTCATGTCTACGGCCCTACCGAGGCCACCATCTGGGCCAGTTGCCAGCGCGTCACCCGCGGCATGCCGCTCAGCATCGGGCATCCGCTGGACAACACCGCCCTGCAGGTCGTGGACGATCAATTGCAGCCGCTCGCCTTGGGTGTTCCCGGCGAACTGCTCATCAGCGGATCGTTGGTCGGAGCGGGTTACCTGCCGCCGGCCCCGCAGCACAACTTCATCGAGCCATTCAGCGCGCAGAGCAATCGCGCCTACCGCACCGGCGATCGAGCTGTAGCCTGGGGCGAGCAACGTATCGACTACCTCGGTCGGCTGGACTCTCAGGTCAAGATACGCGGCCATCGCGTGGAGCTGTCCGAGGCTGAGGCGCTGATCAGGCGCCTTGCACCCGGTGTGGAGCCTTGCTGTGTGGTGCGCGAGGAGCCTGTCGCCTACCTGTGCGCATTCATTCGACCGGCTCAAGGCCATCCATTCGACGTGGAAACGCTGCGCGCACAAGTCGCCTCTCGGCTACCCGAGCAGCGTTGCCCATCACGCTATGTATTGGTGGACCAGTGGCCGCACACCCCCAACGGCAAGCTCGATTTGCGCAGGCTGATGCAAGCCGAGTTGCAGACGCTGGCTCGCTCGGCGCATGAGCAAGAGAGCGGTCCAAGCCGCGACAGCGAGTCGCAGGGAATCACCGAGCTGCGCAGATTAATTGCCGAAACATTGGGTGTACAGGTCCAAGACCCCAATCAGTCACTGGTCGCTGCGGGTGTGGATTCAATCGGCTTCAACTTGTTGGCAGAGCGCTTGCGCCACGAACTCGCAGTGGATATTGCGCCGCATCGCTTTTACGAACTCAGCAGTCTCACCGCCATCGCCAACGCATTGCATACCGAAACGCCCAGCGAACTTTCCAGTCCCAAACCAGCAGCCCAGTTTGAGGCTGCGCCGCTGGCCATCCTCGGGATGGCAGGCGTCGGCCCGGCAGGGCTGGACATCGATGAACTTTGGCAAGCGATGCTGGAGCAGCGCAATTGCATAGCCCCATGCGTCAGATCCGATTCGCCGAGCATCTTGCCGGGCGGCTACCTGAATGACATCGACAGCTTCGATGCCTCTTTTTTCGGCATTTCGGCCGTTGAGGCTGCGCACATGGACCCACGCCAGCGTCTGCTACTGCAAGAGTGCTGGCGGACCTTCGAAGATGCCGGCCTAGTCCCCGACGACTACCGCGGCGCGCGCGTTGGTTGTTATATCGCGGCCACAGGCTGCGAATACGCCACGGTCGTATCGGCGCGGCAAAAAACGGCCCATGCCTACGACATGACAGGCACCTCGGCGAGCATCCTGGCCAACCGGCTGTCGTACCAATTCGACTGGCGGGGGCCATCGGTGACGATCGACACGGCCTGCTCCAGCGGTCTGACCGTACTCGCCCGAGCTGCGGCCGATCTGCATCAGGGCCGCTGCGACATGGCGTTCGTAGGTGCGGTGAATCTTCTGATCGATTCACGCACAGATGATGCATTGCGTGCAGGACAGTTCCTCTCACCGAATGGTGTCTGCTCCCCATTTGCCGAAGCTGCGAACGGGTATGTCAGGGGCGAAGGCGTGTTTGCCATGCTGTTGTGTAGAGCCGGAGAGACATTGCCCGGCCTGGGGCCGTGTGCGCTGCTGGCAGCGGTCGAGGACGGCCATTGCGGACGCTCCGCATCCTTGACCGCGCCAAGCGCCAGCGCCCAGTCTGACATGATCGCAAGTATTTATCGCTCCCTTGGCGGCACCTCAGATGTCGGATTCATCGAGACCCACGGAACAGGCACGCGCCTGGGCGACCCCATCGAGGCCGAAGGCATCAGTCGCGCACTGAGCAGCATGCACGTTCGGGGCGACGCACCGATCTGCCTTGGCACGTCCAAGGCCGCCTTCGGCCATCTGGAGGCTGCTGCCGGACTGTTCGGCCTGATCAAGGCGGTCAAGGTCGTCGCCGAAGCCATGGTGCCGGCAAACCCGGAGCGAGGCCCTGAGAACCCGCGGGTGAAACTGGAGGGTGCGGCACTAGCCAAGGCCGGCAACCAGAACTGGCCCAAGGCCGGCGATATTCGCCGGGCCGGGGTCTGCAGTTATGGCTTTGGAGGTTCCGGGGCACACGCGGTGGTGCAAAACGTTCCCTCACGGCCCGCCAGCCACGAACGAATGCAAAACCAAGCCCCCTGCCTTGCAGTGCTCTCGGGATTCGATGCGCCAGCACTCAAGCGTCAGGCCAAGGCTCTGAAAACCTGGCTGACGGAACATCCGGATGCGAGTCTTGCTGCCATTACCAAGACCCTGGGATTGCATCGCACCGCAATGGCCTCGCGCGTTGCCGTGGCGGTGCACGATCACCAGAGCCTGCTTCAGGCCCTGGAATGCATCATCGAAGACCATCCCCTACCTGCAATCGAAGACCTTGCACTGCAACAGGCAGCAAGCAACTACCTGCAGGGGGGCGCGCTTGAGCCGTCACTGTTCGACCCCTCGATACTCCCAGTACGCTTGCCAACTTATCGCTTCGATGGCAGCCATCGCTACCCACTGCCATCGACCTTGCAGCTGAACTTGAAGCACTGCCACGATCGCCCCTCGGAGGTGACCGCACGTCACCCTGTCTTCCAAGACCATCAGGTGAACCGCCAAGGCGTTCTACCCGGCGTATGCGCATTGTATTGGGGGTTACGTCTCGCCCGCCACGATACCTTGCACAGGAGCCTGATGGACATCACCTGGCGCGTACCGCTCAGCCAGTTCGCCGCCGATAGCGCGCTGGATCTGACCCTTACAGACGATGGCACGTTCAGGTTGCTGGCAGGCGACACACCGTTGGTCAACGGGACGCTCTCGTTCGACCTGCATTACCCGGCTCCGACCAGCCAGGCATTGCAGCGCCTGCGTGAGGTCCAAGGACGCCTGCCGGATGCGCGGCGTATAGATGCTGCCCGTCTTTACGAGGCATTCGATGCCTTGGGTATCGAGTACAGCAGGGATTTTCGCAGCGTCATCTGGGTTGATCGGCAAGGGCCGCTCGCATGCGCACGCCTGATTTGCCACGGCACTGAAGCGATCCAGCAGTGGGGGTTGCTCGACGGGGCATTGCAATCGGGATTGGCCTTGACCCTGGAGAGCCGCAGTACACCCGTATTGCCATTCACCCTGGGCGCACTGGTCTGGAGCGCACCTGTGGACTGCCCGGCCGGCACCTACTACGCCTTGACTGAGAAGACCAGCGACTTCAGGACCCAGATCCTGCTCTGCGATGACCGTTTCCGAGTGATCGCGCAATTCATAGACCTGGGCATCAAGCCTTATTCCGGGAACATTTTGGGAGACGCGCATGAACAGCAACGCTGACACACCAAGCCTTGGCCTCTTCGAGCCTGACTGGCAATTCACCATGACCGCGCATTCGCCCCAAGAATCGGTGCCAGACTGGATTCTGGTGCCAGCAACACAGCCGTCGCTGGCAGAGGAAATGGCAGGACTACTGGGCGAGCAGCGGGTGCGAACCTTTACCGAAGCGCCGCTTGACCTGCCACCCGGTGATCACTACGCAATCATCGTACGCAGCCCTTGGGCACAAGGGGCACAAACGTCGGTGACAGTGGCGGTGCTGAATCTGCTCAAGACTCTGAGCCGGCTACAGCGCGCACGGATCGATGTGGTTGCCTGCCGAGCCCTTGCAGGACCACCCGGCCAGGATGTCCGCTATCCGTTGGATGCGACCTGCCTGGGGCTGGCCCAGACTGCCAGTCGCGAGTATCCCCACCTGAGCATCAATGCCTTCAGCCTGTGCGATTTCGCTGTAGCCACCTTGCACCGCGCGTTCAGCCACCGCCCCACACATGCCCCCGCGACACCGGTGCACATCACTCAGGACGGCTATGCCGTCCGCCACTTCAAACGGGCATCGCTGAACAGCAGCGTATCGGGCCTAGCCCTGCGCAAAGGCGGGCACTATCTGGTGCTGGGTGGCACGGGCGGTCTGGGACGGATGCTTGCCAGCTATCTGGTTGAGCGCCATCAGGCGCGGGTGCACCTGGTCTCGAGGTCTGCGCCCGACTTCGAACTGCATGAACTCATGCGTCATAGCTCCTGCGACATCAGCGTGCCTCAAGCGCTCGAGGCGATCTTCGAAGCGCACGGCCCGTTCGACGCGGTGATTCATTCTGCGATGGATCTGCACGACCAGACCCTAGACACCTTGCAGCCTGCCCAGCTTGAACGCAATCTGCGGCCCAAGCTCCTGGGCAGCTATGGTTTGATTCAAGCACTGCGCCAGCATCCGGTAGATTTCGTGCTGTTCTTTTCCTCGATCCAATCACACCTTGCCAATCCTGGCCAAGGCGCCTACACGGCCGCCTGCGCGGTCAAGGACGCCATGGCCGCCTTGCTTGAGGAGACCTTCCAGATCCCTTCGAAGATCATCAACTGGGGTTACTGGGGCAGTGTCGGCGCGGTGGCCGCGCCTTACTATCGGGAACGCATGGAAAAGGTCGGGGTTGGCTCACTCGAAGCCGAAGACGGCATCGCCACCATCGAAGCCCTGATCAGCAGCGACCAACGCCAGGTGATGGCGCTCAAGGCCAACGCACAAGCCCTGTTGGCCATGGGCTTCGAAACCGCCGACAGCCCAGGCGTCGTGCCAGTCGATGAACTTCAAAGCCTAATCCCCCCGTTTGATGATCAGGCCGAATGGGTCAGACGCAACGAGCAGGCCAGCGTGGCGCTGGATGAATACGCCCGTCGCGCCATTCATCGCATAGGCATTCCCACCAACATCGCAGCTCACCACCAAGCACTGGCCCAGGCACTGAGCGCCATAGAGGATGCGCCCCAGGCGCTGGATCGACACAGCTTGTTGCAGCGCTTTGCCCACCTGCGCGCGCACCTTGATCTGCTGGACGCCTGCATGGCCGACTTCGCCTCGATCCTGCAAGGCAAGACCGATCCGCTAGAGGTGCTGTTCCCCCATGGCAGCTTCGACCGGGTAGAGGGGGTGTACCGTAACAACCCCGTGGCCGACTATTACAACCAGACCATGGCGACCATCGTCGAGCGTCTGGCCGTCAGCACTGAACAGCCGCTTCGCGTGCTCGAGATTGGCGCTGGCACAGGCAGCACTACCGAGCAAGTGATGGCGCGCGTGGGCCACAGGCTAGGCCAGTACCGCTTCACCGACCTCTCACTATCTTTCATCAACCGGGCCAGAAGAACCTTCGACCAGCCCTGCTTCGAGGCCAGCATCTACAACGTGGAACAGCCTCCTCAATGGCTTGGCGCATTCGACATCGTGCTGGCGACCAACGTGATCCACGCCACCCGCGACATCCGCGAGTCACTGCGCAATATTCGTCGCGCATTGCGTCCAGGCGGCGTAATCGTGCTCAACGAGGTGACGGCACTGCAGCACTACGCAACCTTGACGTTCGGCCTGACCAAGGGCTGGTGGCTCAACACCGGCCCCGAGCGAATAGAAGGAAGCCCATTGCTCGACGCGGCCACCTGGCAGCGGCTGTTGCGCGAAACCGGCTTCGAAAACACCGAGCACCACGGCAATCAAACCCAAGGACTGATCGTCGCCCGCGTTCCTGTATCGGCCACGGCAGGCGCGCCAGCCGAAAGGGCCCCTGCCGCCAGCGCCAGCCAAACCTCGGGCGCAGCAGCCGCGAACATCGACGAGGTGCGCTTGAGCTCGGCGATGGCGTTCGCTCGGGACGCGATCGCCTCGGTCATGCACCTGACCCCTTCTGATCTCGACCCCACGCGAGCACTGAAGGACTATGGGATCGACTCCCTGATTGCGCTGGAGTTAGTGAAGCCGTTCAAAGACAAGGTCGGATACGTGCCAGCCACGCTGTTCTTCGAATACCCCACCCTCGCCGACCTGGCGGGCTATCTGGAGCAGTGCCACCCAGAAGCCTTCAAGGTTGCGGACAGCAGCGCCCCTGCAACCGCCGCGCAGCCTGGTGGGGAGTCCGACACCCTGCACTTCGTGCGTGAAAGCATCGCCAAGGTCATGCACATGTCCCTCGACGAACTCGACGATGACGCTGCATTCGCCAGCTACGGCATCGACTCACTGATCAGCCTGGAATTGATCAAGCCGTTGCAGGCTCGTTACGGCTATCTGCCCGCGACCTTGCTGTTCGAATACCCAAGCATCGCGCAACTGGCCGGTCATCTGGGCCAGCACGCCACGAGCGCGCAAGCCAAGGTAACAGCTGCGGGTCATGCACACGCCACGACCGGGCAAGGACCACAGCCTGCTGACATGCGCACCGATCAACCAGCGCAGGCGCAAGCGATCGCCATCATCGGCTACCGCGGACGTTTCCCGGGTGCGGAGGACACCGCACAGCTCTGGGAGCGACTGCTGCAGGACGTGCCTCTGAGCAGTCCGGTACCTCCCGCACGCTGGCCCCGGGAGCAAATGCAAACGTCGACCTATGCCGGTGTTGGTGCATTTCTCAGTGACGTCGACAGGTTCGATCACGGGTTCTTCAACATAACACCAATGGACGCAACCCTGATGGATCCCCAGGAACGGTTGTTCCTGGAGACCGCGTACCAGACATTTCTGCATGGTGCTCATCCGGCATCGCGACTCAAGGGCAGCCGAACCGGCGTGTACGTCGGCGTGATGAATACCGGCTATGCCAACCTGACACCGATAGACAGCGACGGCCCTAGGCCGACATCACTGCATTGGTCGATCGCCAATCGGGTGTCATACCACTTTGATCTGCACGGTCCGAGCATGGCGGTCGATACCGCATGCTCTGCCTCCTTGACCGCTCTGCACACTGCGGTGAATGCGTTGCGCCTAGGCGACTGCGACATGGCCCTGGTCGGAGGCGTGAACGTGATCGCACACCCTCGACAGTACGACGACTTGTGCCGCTTGCACATGCTCTCGCTAGAGGGCGTATGCCGACCGTTCGGCGAGGGCGCCGATGGTTTCGTCGACGGCGAAGGGGTGTGCGCCATGCTGCTCAAACCGCTCGACCGGGCTCTGGCGGATGAGGATCCGTTGTACGGGGTGATAGAAGCCTCGGCACTAAATGCCGGAGGCAAATCCAACGGCTACAGCGCACCCAACCCGCAGGCGCAGTCCCGCCTGATTCGCGAGGCCTTGGACAAGGCCAAGTGGGCTCCGACGCAACTGGACTACGTCGAGGCTCACGGCACCGGCACCGCGCTCGGCGATCCGATCGAGTTCAAGAGCCTGGCGGCGGTGCTTGGCGAAGGACGCACAGAGACCTCGCGTCTGCCGATCGGCTCGATAAAGGGCCACATCGGCCACCTGGAGTCGGCAGCCGGACTGGCGGGTGCAGTGAAGATCCTGCTGCAGATGCGTCATCGCACACTGCTCCCGTCGCTGCATGCACACCCGGCCAATCCATTACTGGAGCCTCAGGCGACCGGGCTGATGGTCAATCGCCATGCCAGGCCATGGCCTGCACGCGATAACCAACCCTATCGCGCGGCGTTGTCGTCCTTTGGCGCAGGAGGTGCCAACGCACACGTGCTGCTGAGCTCTGCGATCCAGACCTCGAGGCCGGCGAGACATCCGACATCGGCGAGACAGCTGATCATGCTGTCGGCCCATAGTGTTCAGGCACTGGATGCCTCTCGTATCGCGCTATTGCAATGGTTGGAGCAAAACGATGTGCCTCTGCCACGCCTGGCCTCCAGCCTTGCCCACCAGCGTGATCACCTACGCCACCGCCTAGCCGTGTGCAGCGACTCGACGCAGGATCTGCGCCGCCAGTTGGCGCTATCGTTGGTAGACCTGCGTGGTAACGGTGAAAGCACTGCAGTGGCGGGTTGTGATGCAAACGCGATGAACTCGATGCGCATGCCGGACCAGCAGCAAGACATGGACCTGGACAGCGTTCGCCAGGCTTATCTGGGTGGTGCACTGCCAGATTGGCACGCCCTGTTCGCAGCCGATGAACCGCTCGAGCTGCCGGAATATTGCTTCGACGGCACGCCACTCTGGGTGCAGGCTCGGGAGTCGGGTTTCGAAAGCCTTGACACGCTGCTGGCCGACCACAACATCGACGGACAGGCGATAGTACCGGCAGGCTACTACTTGGCACGCCTGCTGGCTGACACTTCAACCGCTGGACTGATGGATGTGCGATTCGAGGCCCGCGCCCAGTCGTTTGATTACGTCGGCACGGAGCAGACAGCGGATAGGTTTGCAGTGACCATCGCCAACACTACTGTCGCCAGCGCCTCCACCCTGGAGCAGCACAGCCACGACCAGCAGCAGCCTTGGACGCTGGACTCGGGCCATTACCTGCAGCGCACAGCGATCTACCAGAAGTTCGCACGCATGGGCTATTGCTACGGTGACTCACTGCGCCTGCTGCGCTGGGCCTGTGTTGGAGACGACAAGGTGCAGGCGAGTGTGCTGCCCGCGCGCAGCTTCGCTTTGCCACTGTCGCCCGCGATCATCGACGCCGGTCTGCAGACCGCGCTACTGCTCGACGACGGAGAGGCAGGTCCGGCCTGGGTACCTTGGATGGCCGAGAAGGTCGAGCGGCTGTCCACTCATGCGGCGATTGCCTACGTGTGCTGCCAGCGACGCGAAAAAACCGCCCGGAGCGTGACCCACGATTTCGAGTTTCTTGCTCAGGACATGAGTCCGGTCCTGCGTATCCAAGGCTTGGTTTCACTGAACCCAACCCATGATGTGGCGCGCGGGCAAAAGCCTGCGGCACGCCCGAAGGTGGTGCTGCATGAACTTTGAACGACCTGGCGCGCTGGCAATCGTCTTTCCTGGCCAAGGCTCGCAATTTCCTGGAATGGGGCTGGAGCTTCTGCCCAGGTTCCGCGAGATGACCGAAATCGCTGAGACACTGCTGGGCCTGCGGCTAGCCGAGTTGCTCGAAGATGCCGGCAGACTTGCCGACACCGCTTTCACGCAGCCTGCCGTATTCGTCGTCAGCGCGATGAGCTTCGAGGCAATGCGCCAGGACCGCGATATAGATCGAGCCGACCTGATGCTTGGCCACAGCCTGGGGCTGTTCGGCGCCATCCACGCCAGCGGCCGGCTCGGTTTCGCAGACACCTTGAAACTGGTGATCGAGCGTGGACAGCTGATGAAGGCTGCCGGGGACGGGGCGATGCTCGCGGTGATGGGCATCGACGCCCAGGGCCTGGAGGCCTGCCTGCTCGAACAGGGGCTGGACAGTCTCGACATTGCCAACGTGAACGGGCCGGAGCAAACCGTGCTCAGCGGTCCGAGCCAGGCCATCGAGCGCGCGGCACACGACCTTCAACAACGCGGCCTGCGCGCGGTGCATCTGAATGTCAGCGGGGCGTTTCATTCCCGGTACATGGAAACCGCACGCGTAGCCCTGAGTCGCTATGTGGAGCGGGTCACTTTCAGCCCCGGGACCTGTCCATTGATTTCCACCACCCATGGCGGACCGGTACCTGACACCCATCTGCTCGAAGAAATCGTTTTCCAGCTGACCAGCCCGGTGCGCTGGCTGCAGACAATCCAAGTGCTGAGGCAACGTTATTCACTGCTCGACTTCATCGAGCCGGGCCCGGGCCAGGTACTTACGCGCCTTATAGCTGCCATAGACGCCCATCACCAATCGAAAGAGGCATCGCGATGAAACCACAACGAATCGCTATCGTTGGTGGCGGGACCGCAGGCGCGACGCTTGCCTGGCATCTCGCCGCGCTGCACCAGGTCACCCTGTTCGAGGCGGGCGAGCAGTTGGGTGGCCACGCTTTCACCCACACCCTGATACATGAGGGCAAGCTAATCCATGCCGACATGGGTGTCGAATATTTCACGGAGCGGCTCGCACCCAATTTGATGGCGCATCTCAAGGCGCTCGATGTGGGAACCTTCGTCGCGCCCTTGTCATTCAGTTGCCTGAACCCCGACGCCTCCGAGCTATGGAGCAACCAGCACACCGGCAAAGCATTGAGTCCGGCGCTGCGACAGGCATTCGATCGGTTTCATCAGGACATGGTTGAGGTCAGCCTCCACCAGGAACGCTACAAGAGCTGGTCGGTGGGAGATTTCGTCAGGGAGCGGGGCTACGACTCCAGCTTTGTCCACCAAGCCTTGCTCCCGCTGTTGACCGTGTACTCCGGATGCAATGGTCCCTCACTGGACTACAGCCTGGTGTACTGCGCGGTCTCCTTCAACATGAATCTGCTGTCGTTCTTCTCACCCGCCTACTGGCGCAAGGCCACAGGCGGGATTGATGGATACCTGAAGATCATGCATCGCGTGCTCGGCCCGCGGGTGCGCCTGAATACCCCAGTGACGGCTGTCCGTCCGCACGAGCGGGGCGTGGAGGTCAGCACGTTTGCAGGATCACAGGATTTCGACCAGGTTGTACTGGCGAACCACGCCGATCAGGCGCTGCGCCTGCTCGAGACGCCCACTCCCGAACAGACAACCCTGCTCGGGGCGTACGAATATGTTCCGGTCGAAGCCATCCTGCACAGTGACAGCGCAGCGGTCGCCCACGGCTCGCCCGAAAGTTACTGCGTCTTCGTCAAAGCCGCAGACGCACCGGCCGAGGCGAACAATGCCTGGGGGACCCTGACCCGAGTAGTCACCCACTTCGAGCCCTCATCCACGCCGCTTTACGTGACGTTCGACCCGAAAATGGTGCTGGACCCATCCAAGGTCATCCTGCGCAAGCAGTGGAAGCTGCCCAAGCTGCGACCACTCGACCTGCATCGGCGCTCCCTGATAAGGGCGATCCAAGGCCGTGAACGAATCTGGTACTGCGGAACCGACTTCTCCTATGGCGGCCATGAAGGCGCCCTGACCTCAGGTCTGGTGCTGGCCCAGCGTTTCGGCGCGTCAGTGGACCAAGGCAGCAATGCCAGTGCACGCATCCAGTTCGAGCTGGTCAAGGACCTGATGGGCGTTGAATCGGCGTCCGGGAAACTGATACGCCAACTGGACCAGCGCCTGCTGCGCATCGCCGAAAAAATGGGCGCCGTCGAGCGTCTCGCACCGCGCGTGATGCGCCATTACTTGCAATGAGGCTTGCATGACATCTTCGATCCCTTCCCGTGCCCATGGCAAAAAAACCCTAATCATCAACAACATGCAAGTCGATCTGCTGCCCATGATCCAGGACGCTAGCCGCGTGCTGGAGCATTGCTGCTGGCTGGCGGAGCTTGCCCAGGAAATCGAGCTGCCCATTGCTCTAGTCTGCCATGAAAAGCTGGGCGCGCTGCCAGCACGACTACGCAAGGCAGCAGGTGTTTGCACAACATTCTCCAAATGCCACTTCAATGTGCTCGATGAACGGGGGATCGACATCTTCCGTACCGCTACGCCCGGCAATCACTGGATTTTCGCGGGTGTGGAAACCCACGTGTGTATCCTGCAATCGGCACTGGCGCTACGCGCACGCGGTGACCAGGTTTCGGTTGTGGTAGACGCAGTGGCGTCCCGCAGCGTCCTGGATCACGAGGTCGCGCTCTCGCGCATGTCACGCCACGGTGTGGAACTGATCACCCGCGAAATGTTGTTCTTCGAAACCATGGCGCAGTCGGAGCGATGCGATTACCTGGCGCTGAGCCAACGCTTTCTCGATGGCCGCTACCTGAGGACCTACGGCGAATGACTCGGATTGCCGCACCTGACACCATGCCCACTCGCACCTTTTTCGCAAGGAGTCAGCCATGACCGCCGTTCTCTCGCAGACCCCCGCCACTGCCAAGGCCGCGCCCTTGATCCTGCTGATGATCATTTTCATCGACGGCCTGGGCACGGCATTGCTGCTGCCGATGCTGCCGATGCTGCTCGACCCGGGCGACCCTGCGGGGGTGGTTTTCGGCAGCGCACCTACTGCCGCTCGGACCGCCGGGCTCTACGGCGTGCTGTTGGCAGGCTACGCCTTTGCGATGATGGTGGGCGCGCCTCTGCTGGGTGCGCTTTCAGACCGCATCGGGCGGCGCCCAACGCTTCTGCTTGCGGTGACAGGGTCGGTCGCCGGGTATGCCCTGAGCACTTGGGCCGTGAGCGTGGGCAGCGTGGGCTTGCTGATCGCCGGGCGCTTGCTGGGAGGCACCTTCGCCGGTAGCGTCCCGGTAGCACAGGCCATGCTGGTCCAGACCCCCGACAGCGCAATGAAACGCATTGGCTGGGTAATGTTTGCCATGACTGCGGGGTTTTTCGCCGGTCCCGCGCTCACGGGCATCCTGCTAGCAGCTCATACACCGGGAGCAAGCCTGCTCCTGCCCTTGCAGGTCGCGCTGACCCTCAGCGTGCTGTGCCTGTTGATGGCCTTCTTGCTGCCCTCTACCCCAGCTCCGGCTGCAACAATGGGCCCATCGCTGATCAGACAGGTCTTGAACGGCTTCACCTCGCCAGCCACGCGCAGACCATTGTTTGCGCTGCTCTGGCTGCAAATCGGCTGGAATCTCTTTTACCAGTACTTGCCCTGGATGCTCGCACGCCAGAGCCAGACCGTAGGCAGCATCAGCCTACTGCTAACAGTGGTCGGGATCGGCATGTGCATCGCCTTCATCTGGGTGGCCGGAGCCTTGCAAACCCGGTATCCAGCGCCACAGATCGCGCGCGCTGCCATCCCCGTGCTGGTGGTAAGCTGCGCATTGCTAGCGGCCACGCTCGACAACTCGCTTGCCCTGGTTTTCGGTGCGCTTGCCGCGATCGCATATGGGGTGGCCTACACTGCCTTGATCGGGCATGCCTTGGCATGCGAGCAGTCAAGCCTGCGTGGCACGGTGCTGGGCATCGCCGCTTCACTGGCTGCCGGCGCCGCAGCCGTCACGGCGTTGCTGGGCGGGATAATCGGCGTCTGGGGCAATCTGCTGCTGGCCTCGTTGAGCGTGGCTGCGCTGGCCCTGAG
Source organism: Pseudomonas sp. RGM 3321 (assembly GCF_022836805.1). Taxonomy (NCBI): domain Bacteria; kingdom Pseudomonadati; phylum Pseudomonadota; class Gammaproteobacteria; order Pseudomonadales; family Pseudomonadaceae; genus Pseudomonas; species Pseudomonas sp. RGM 3321. The sequence goes on along the minus strand of NZ_JALHBH010000118.1, from coordinate 171,651 downwards.
CTGGGTCATCCTGCTTTTGGGAAGAGATCGAGATGAGTAGCGACAACGCCACCTTGATCATCAAAGACCTGACCTTGCGCCTGCCAGACGGCAGGCCGCTGTTCTCGAGGCTCAACGCAACGTTCTCCAGGCAGTTCACCGGCATCGTCGGGCCCAACGGCAGCGGCAAATCGATGTTGGCGCAGATCATGGCGGGTCGCCTGACCGCGAGCGAAGGCAGCGTCCAGTGTGCTGGCAGTGTCGGTTATTTGCCGCAATGGCTCGGGCCTATCGACGGGACCGTTGCCGACCTGCTGGGGGTACATAACGCTTTGCAGGCCTTGGCAGAGGTCGAGGCGGGCGCCTGCGACCCAGCGCTGTTCGACCTGATCGACGACCGCTGGAACCTGCTGGGCGATATCCACGCCTGTCTGACGCGCTTGGGCCTAGCCCATCTGCCGCTTGATCGCGCAAGCGAGGCCTTGAGCGGAGGCGAGACTGTACGCCTGATGCTCGCCGGTCTGCGCCTCGGCGGCGCGCGGGTATTGATACTCGACGAGCCCACCAACCATCTGGATCGCCAGGCCCGCGAGCAGTTGAGCAAAGAGCTGCGCCAAGGCAAGGAAACCCGCATTGTCATCTCCCACGACCGGGCGCTGCTGGAACATGCCGATCGTATCCTCGAGCTTCGCAGCGACGCGCTGGTTCAATACAGCGGCGGCTACAACAACTATCGCGAGCAGCGCCAGGCGGAGCAGGACAACGCACAGGCTACACTGGTCAGGGCACGCGCGGCACGCGACAGCGTCGAGCAGCAGATCACCATGGCCCGCCAGCGCGAAGTGCAAAGTGCCAGTCATGGTCGAAAGGTGGCGCGTGCCACAGGCACCCCGGCCATCGTCGCCAATGCGCAGGCAGAGCGCGCCGAGCAGCACAGCGGCCATCAGCGCATCCAGCAGGCGCGTCTGAGCCAAATGGCGCGAGAGCGGGTCGACCAGGCCAATGCGAACGTCGAGCCGGTACGCCCAAGCCAACTGCTCGCCCCGACCGGCCTGGTCGCCAACGCGACCCAAGTGGTCACGCTCGAACACTGCGAGCTCCCCTACGGCCCCCCCGACAGCCGCTTCATAGATCTCACCCTGCACGGCCCGATGCGAGTCGCGGTGATCGGGCCGAACGGCTGCGGAAAATCAACCCTGCTGAAGGTGATAGCCGGGCAACTGGCGCCCGCCAGCGGCATCGCCCGGCATATCTTACGCACTCACCTGATCGACCAGCACGCTCAAACCTTCGACCCCGAGCACAGTATCGAGCAGGTGCTACGCAATGAGCTGGGCACTGTCGAGGAGGGCCGCTTTCGCCAGGTCTTCGCCAACGCCGGGCTCGACGCTCGGCAGATGGCTACGCCATTCGGTCGGCTCAGTGGTGGCGAGCGCCTGCGCGCAACGCTCGCCTGGCTGGCAGGCGGCCCCGAACAGACGCAACTGTTGCTGCTCGACGAAGTGAACAACCATCTCGACATCGCGGCCTTGGAAGCAGTCGAGCAGTTGCTCGGACAATTCAAAGGCGCGCTCATAGTGAGTGCTCACGATCCTGATTTTCTGCAGGCCTTGGAATTGACGCACCAGTTCATCTGGCAACCAACAGGTTGGCGCTACGAGCCGTGGGATGATGGCGGGCAATGAATAGCGAAGGCTGAATTACGATTCCGGGCATCGACAGGTAAGAAATTCCCGAATCTGAAGCCCGGTGTTATCGCTGATGCAGAATTGACCCATCTGCCGACCTGGCGTTGCCCCATAAGGAGTTAACCCAAAGTCAGACCTGCTACCGCTTTACGAAGTAGAAGCGTTGGTCAGCGAAATCTCGGCAGCAGGGTTAAGTCTGCATAAGCGGCAATGCGGTGCGCTTGGGCTTCTGCTTTTTCTCGGCCGGAGTTATGGGCATCAAACAGCATCTCGTGGCCTTGGCTGGGGTACGCAATCAACCAGAATGCGCGGCTGGCGCACAGCTTCATGTGGGAGACCTGGATACGTCGAAAAAGACCACCGATCAACAGACCTTCTTCGCTCCAGTCAAATTGAAAGGCCTCACCGAGCGCAAACGTCAGCGGTACAAAAGCGCGTAAAGACTTGCCTTGCTCGCCTCGCCAAGAGCGCACAAACGCCGTGAGCTGGCTGTAACCGCCGTCATAACCCTCGGCCTTGATTTGCTCAAAAAGTGCTTTGGCGCTCCTGCGGTTGTGTTTTGGCCGGAACGAATCGGCCTGGAGCGCCTGCTCCAAGGTCTCGTGAAAAAGACTGAGCTTATTGAAGGTTGCGCACCGTTCAGATGCTCGCGCCAGGCGAGAAGAAAACTCACCGCGCTTACGTCTGGGCCTACAGCACCACGCCGTTTTCGGCGCTCAAGGCTGTGGTTTATGACTTCAGTCCCAGTCGTGCAGGCGAGCATGCACGCAACTTCCTTGGGCGGTGGAACGGCAAGCTGGTATGCGACGATTTCGCTGGCTACAAAGCCGGTTTCGAGAAAGGCATCACCGAAATTGGCTGCATGGCCCACGCCCGTCGCAAGTTTTTCGATCTGCACGTGGCGAACAAAAGGCAGCTGGCTGAAAAAGCGCTGTACTCGATTGGCGGCTTGTACGAAGTTGAACGCCAGGCTCGGGACATGAGCGATGAGGATCGTTGGCGAATACGCCAGGAAAAGGCAGCCCCGATCATCAAAACGCTGCATGACTGGATGTTGGCCCAGCGTGATCTGGTGCCCAACGGATCGGCAACAGCCAAAGCCCTGGATTATAGCCTTAAACGCTGGGTAGCGCTAACGCGCTACCTGGACGATGGTGCTGTACCCATCGACAATAACCAGGTGGAGAACCAGATCAGACCATGGGCACTTGGGCGCTCAAACTGGTTGTTTGCCGGATCGCTTCGCAGTGGCAAACGGGCGGCCGCGATCATGAGTTTGATCCAGTCGGCGCGCATGAATGGGCATGATCCGTATGCCTATCTCAAGGATGTACTGACGCGGGTGCCAACGCAAAAGGCAAGTCAGATCGAACAACTGCTGCCGCATCATTGGATAGGTGGCTGATCTGCGCGAGGCCTATTTCCCGTACCCTCACGGACAAACGATACTAAGGACAGATATGCGCATTCGAGCAACAAGCGAGAACGACTGGATGCTACTCAAGCGCGTCAGGCTTGCCGCGCTTCTGGATACGCCAACAGCCTTTGGCGTCAGTTACAAGACTGCTGCTGACTATGACTGTGACCAGTGGAAACAAAGGTAAGCGTCTGGCAATCACGTCTTGCGAGCAGTTAATTGTCTGGGTCACTTCTCGGACGTACAGGTACCTGTTTGCGCACGGCATTGGACAGAACCAACGATGTCGTGACCGAACCATGGACAGCCAGCGCATCGACTATAGTCTCCAAATCAGCAGGCTGAGAAAACGCGCAACGGACTATGAAGCAGTCTTCTCCCGTAATCCTGTCAGCTTCTAGCACCTCAGGTATGTTGTTAAACAACTCCAGATAGCGCTTGATGTGCTGGTGAGTTGTGCGAATGCGCAGAATCGCCTGCAACCCCAACCCTACCTCACGCAAACTTACCCGCGCGCTGTAACCCTCTATGACACCCGCAGCTTCGAGTTTCTGAACTCGCTCGCTCATAGCCGGTTGGGAAAGCCCAATGCGCTTGCCCAAGGATGCCAGGCTTTGCCGTGCATTCTTTTGCAGTGCCTCCAGTATCTGCCAATCTTTGCTGTCCAGCCCCATGCTTTTCCTCTACTGAGTAATCCGATGAATCATCGGTTGACGACGCTTCTTTCGGATGATTTGCCATCCAAGGTCGATGTGTCATTCGCTACATTCTGCGGACACCCCTTCTGAGAAACAAGAAATGACACCTTCGATATTGCTCCTCCCGGGCATTGGCAATTCCGGCCCAGGTCACTGGCAGACGATATGGGCACACACCGACGCTTCCATGGAGAGCATTGGGGGGCAAGACTGGAATCGACCAGTTTGCACAAAGTGGGTCGAGAATCTGGAGGCCGCTATTAGCCGAGCGGGGCCCGACATCGTGTTGGTAGCCCACAGCCTTGGCTGCCTGCAAGTCGCCCACTGGGCGCAATGTAGTCGCACATTGGTTAGGGCCGCTTTGCTGGTTGCCGTACCAGACCCCGACCGCTCCACTTTTCCGAACGAGGCGCTAGGATTTAGTCCACTTGGCCTGAAGCGTTTTGCATTTCCAAGTACCGTTGTCGCAAGCTGCAACGACCCATATGCAGATATGGATTATAGCCAGCGATGTGCAGAAGCCTGGGGCAGCCGCCTGGTGAACATCGGGCCCCAAGGGCACATTAATTCGGCCAGCGGACTTGGTGATTGGCTTCAGGGGAGAGCGTTGCTGGAAGATCTCGTCGCAATGTCTGTGAGACCCGTCCCAGATGTTCGCTCAACCGTTCACGATGCTAAAGAAAAGAACTCACTTCATTGTTCGCAAGGAAAGCCAAATGAATAACGCATCCAACGCCCCTGTTGTATTCATCAACGGCCTTATCGGTACGTTGAATGATCCTGAGATTCATAGACAGCTCGGTGATCGACCCTTCCTTGCACCTGATCTTTACGGCTATGGAAACCATCAAGGTACGCCTGTAGGGAATATCAATATTCAGGGACAGGTCGAACGAATACGCGAGGTGGTCGAAGCCGAGTTCAATGAATGTGCAGTGAATCTTGTTGGGCATTCGGTCGGTGGAGTGGTGGCCTATGCATTTGCCCACCGCTACCCAGAGCGCGTGAAGAGCCTTGTCAGTGTTGAAGGTAACTTCACCCTGAAGGATGCCTTCTGGTCATCGTCCGTCGCGAACATGTCAGTAGAGCAAGCAGAAACCATGCTGGAGGGATTCCGGGCCGATCCCGAGGCCTGGCTGGAGCGATCCGGAATACTGGAGCCCGCTGGCCAAACAGAAACCGCGAAGACCTGGCTTGCCCACCAACCTGCTTCAACCTTGCAAGCTATGGCCCAATCGGTAGTGGCGGTCACAGGGCGCCCTGACTATCAAACAATCTTAAGGAGCGTGTTCGCTTCGGTACCGGTGCATTTGTTGGCGGGTGAGCACTCAGTCGGAGGTTGGGATGTTCCTGACTGGGCAAATAAGGGAGCGACGAGTCTCACCATCATGCCAGACGTTGGACACCTAATGATGTTGCAACATCCCGCTGCATTCGGTCGACTGGTTGCGGGCCTATTAGCCTGAGTGAGAGTTGATACACGCAAAAGCGTCTGCCGAAGGCACCATGCCTAAGCTAGGAACCCGTCCACTGATGCGGCAGCAGTTGTCCGATCTCGCTTGCTCGCTGCGTCGGCAGCCGCTTGAGAACATCCTTTAAATAGGCGTATGGATCATGCCCATTCAGCCGCGCCGACTGGATCAAGCTCATGATCGCCGCCGCTCGTTTGCCGCTGCGCAGCGACCCTGCAAAGAGCCAGTTCTTGCGTCCAAGAGCCCATGGCCGGATCTGGTTCTCTGCCCAGTTGTTGTCTATGGGTACGGCCCCGTCATCGAGGTAGCGCGACAGCGCCGCCCAGCGTTTCAGGCTGTAATCCAGGGCTCTGCTGATAGCCAAACCTTCAGGCACAAGGTCGCGCTGGGCGATCATCCAGGCATGCAGCATATCCATCACCGGCACGGCTTTTTCTTGCCGTATTCGGCGCCGTAAATCCGGCTCCAGATCGCGGACTTCGCTTTCGATTTCGTAAAGCAACTGGATGTAGCGCAGAGCCTGCTCGGCGAGCGTGCTCTTGTTGGTGGCATGCAGTTCGAAGAACTTGCGCCGCGCATGGGCCATGCAGCCGATCTCGGTTACGCCAAGTTCAAAGCTGGCCTTGTAACCGCCAAAATCATCACAAACCAGCTTGCCCTTCCAGTCTTGCAGGAAGTTGCGAGCATGTTCACCGGTGCGGCTGGGGCTGAAGTCGTAAACGACCGCTGTCGTTTCGCAGAACTGGCTGGTAGCGTAGGCCCACACATAAGAGCGGTGGGTTTTCTTTGTTCCCGGCATGAGCATCTGCACCGGTGTCTCATCGGCGTGGATGACCTGCTGCCCAAGCACTATGTCGCGCAGCGCATCGACCAGAGGCTGCAACTGCACGCCAGTTGCACCCACCCATTGAGCCAGTGTTGAGCGTGGAATCGCCAGGCCCGCTCGACCGAAGATCGACTCCTGACGGTAAAGAGGCAGGTGGTCAGCAAACTTGGCGATCATGACATGGGCAAGTAGGCCCGCAGTCGGGATGCCCTTATCAATAACCTGCGCCGGAACCGGTGCCTGAATGAGCGTTTCGCAGTCATCGCAGACCCATTTGCCACGCACATGGCGTTCAACGGTGAACACGCCGGGCGTGTAGTCCAGCTTTTCGCTGACGTCTTCACCGATGCGTTTGAGGGCGCAGCCGCATGGGCAGTGCGTATTGTCCGGTTCGTGATGGATCAGCGTGCGTGGAAACTCAGCCGGTAATGCAGTGCGCTTGGGCTTCTGCTTTTTCTCCGTCGCCGCTGGCGCGGTTTGCAAGTATTGAAGCTCGGCTTCAATCGCTGCGATATCGGTGTCGATCAAGTCATCCAGCAGGCTGGCCTGCTCAGGATTCATCTGCTCGCTGCACTTGGCAAACTTCAAACGCTTGAGCTGAGCGATCTCGTGAGTCAGCTTCTCGATAACCGTTTGATCGCGGTTGATCTTCTGGCCCATCGTTTCGACCGTCTTGCCCAGCGTGTCGACCTGGTGGTCGAGGGTCTCGACACGCTGCATCAACTGCGCGGCCAAGGCGCGCAGTTGTTCAGGGGTCAAGTGATCAAGATTGGGTAGCGAAGTCATGGGGCCGATTTTGCCAGAGCAGGCAATTCGCGGCGATAGACCGATAGGCTAATGGCAGCCATTAAAGCAGTGTGATCGAGCCTCCAGAACCTGCGCGTTGCCATGGCAGACCCAGCACCAATGCCTGAAGTTGCTCGGCATCCAGTTCCATCTCAGAACCATGGCGAATGCCAGGCCAGTGGAACTTGCCTTGGTTCAACCGGCGCGCCGCCAGCCATATTCCGAAGCCGTCATGCACCAGCACTTTCATGCGATTGGCGCGGCGGTTGGCGAACAGATAAGCGCAGTGCGGCTGCGCCGCACCGAACACCGCGATAACCTTGGCTAACGCCGTTTCGGTACCTGCGCGCATGTCCATCGGTTCGATGGCGAGCCAGATGGAGTCGATGCGAATCATCGCAAAAGGTCTCGAAGAAAAGTCGCACAGGCGGCAGCACTTTCAGTTGGCCAGTTCACTTTGATGGTGCCGCGCGGGTGCTGTATTTCAACGCAGATATTCGATGATGCTGGATGGGAGTTTGCCCCGGCCAGCGGCATGGCTAACGGAATAAATGCAGGTAGGAGCGCCGGGCTTTTCTGCGCTTGCAGCCGAATCCATTTGTGGACGAGGTTTGCGTTGAGGCTATGGCCGAGCGCGACGCTGGCAATCGAAGCGCCGGGCTGTGCACACTCTTGAATGACCTGGGCCTTGAAGGACTTGGAATAGGAACGGCGTGTTGGCTGCATGAAATACCCGCTTTAAAGGCTAGAACTGGTGCCCACTTAATTTAAGTGCACACCATGTCGTGGCCTTGCAGGGCTGAGTAGATGACTTGGCCGGACGGATACCATCAAGCTAGAGGACGGGTTGGTTGGCGAGAAGCCAAATCTCCCCCCGCCCACCCCATCACTGAGTTCTCCTGGCATTCGGTAGCCCGCTTCACGACCTGATAGCCGGACAATCACACGTTTCCCTGCCACGTCGAGTGCAGTCGAGCCCCGTTTCCAGACTGTCTCTGGCTCCCCTAAGAGCTTTGTTCTCTCAAGTAATCCTCACGGTTTTGAATGCTTCAGTGACCTGCACTGCCGCTGCGCGGCGATTTCCCATGTCAACTAGAGCATCGAGGCCTCGCAGCAGGACCTGTGCCGTCTCACAAGGAAGCGGTGACACCTTCTCGGAAAACCTTTGAATGAGATTGGCGATTCTTGCGGGTAGATTCCTATCCTGCCACCCCGCCGGCACGCCGTCTGCATGAGTGAGAACGATATCTAGCTGTGCAGCAAAACGATCCAGGGGGTAATGTTCAAATGCACGCTCACACTGGGTTACAAATGCATCAGCTACCACCGCCACACTCCCATGGGCATTCAGCAAAGGTGCCGAGACGTCAAAAACCGCAGGGAGCTCACGCCAGTTTCCGTTAGCAAATCGCGCCGCGCCACCTGCCTTTTCGATCTCGACAAAGAACACTTCTCTAACCATGGTAGATAAGTCGGAATCTGAAAGAGAACCGTACCTGCCAGAGTAGCGGAAGCTTTCGCAGGCAATCATCCTCGAAACTATTAGCCTGAGCAGCCTCAACGGTACATCTGAAAGTTCGGCCTCATCGAGCAGGCTACTAATCAAACTTCCCTGGTAACTGACCATCAGAGAGGTGAAGACTTTATCGCTTGACGCAGCAGCTGGCTCAACAAACCGTTTAGAGCTTTCTTCAGTACTGATGAAAAGAGACAGTTTGCCGAGAAAACCGAAAAGACAACGTCTCCATACATATAGATCCGACGCCTTTTCGTCCCAGTCTGTCCTCCCTTCTTTTATCGCCCACGAAGGGTAAACACGCTCAATCGTCCACAGAACCAAATCGTCGCACCATGCCAAGAAGAGCGGCTTGCGCTGTAGGTCTGACAGTACAGCTTCGAGCGGGATGTAATTAAGGATTTTTCCTAACCACTCAGTGTCGGGCTGAACTGATGGATAATCCCACTCTGCGATGACAGCTCGCCCACGAACCGTTCTTTTCAATGGAGCCTCGTCTGCGACAGGCACCCAAGCCGGAGGGATTTTAGGAAGCTCTTTAGGTTCCCGCTCGGAGGAGTTGACCCCGTCCAACGCTTTCGCTAACAAAAGCGAAATGCGAGCTCGGCTAAGCTTCTCTTTCTCTTCCTGAGGCATCGCGAACGGATGGTGCTCAGTCATTGCTAATGATACCGCCAGGTCAAGTGCTGACCACGCGACGTCTGGCAGCCGGTTCCAAGACCTCAGCATCCCTCCAATTGCCTCAATGCAAATCTGCTCATATGGGTGCGCAGAAAGCCTGACTAGCAGGGAGTGCGCGTCTTTACCGAGCGGAGATTCGTCAAGCAACGCCACCAGGCCGCGGGTTATGTAGAGCACTGGGTGATGCATCAGATGGGAACTGCGCACGAAGAACTCTGGACATTCTGGCGTCATCACTCCTCTGTCACAAACGTCTACCGCCCAGTCAGCATCTTCATTGTCGGACCGATGCGTGAGGACAATTGCTGCTACACCTGCAACTATCCCTTGCCGCCGGTACTCTGGGCTTATATGAGAGTGCCCAGCAACAAAGAGATCGGGTGTGTCCAAAGACTTAGCATATGCGATGACTTCTTGGAGCCCTATCGAGACATCGATTGCCCCCTGCTCGAAGGTTGTATCAACCCATTGAAGGATCCTGAGATGTTCGAACATCTCCTGATGTTTACGACTTATTTCCTGAACATCAGAGGCTTGGACTCTGGGGTTATCCATTTGGATAGATACCTGAGTTCCATGCTCCGCTACCTCAAAACGATAGTTTTCGACCTTTCCGACCTCCGCCCAGATCTCGGCATTGCGTACGAGTTTATTCACCAAGGCCTTATCGGCGCGCTCCTCCTCATAGTCAAAAGGTAAGCTCGCAGGAAAATCCTGTAGCGCTGCCGCAAGCTCTGTCGCTAACGTTCCCCGTTGAGCCACAAATGCTGACGATAGCCATCTGATGTCAGTGCGTCTAGAAGGACGATTATTGGCGACTTCGACCGCATCAAAGTGGCTTTTATCTGGATGCTCAAAGCCTATTCGATTAGCTAGTGCAGAGCTTGTCTCCGAGGCGCACCGATTTATATCCCAAGTCCAAAGCCGCTGGTTGGACAACAGCGGAAGACTTGAGGCACTTAGAAGCTGAGACTCTAGAATGATCGCAACGCCGATCCCTAAGGCGGCGATACTTGTATGACCTTCTAGGACATCACGGAGGACTATGTCCGGTTCAGTGCCATTCGCCAATTGACCGATGGCCCAGGCCTCCAGCGCCATCAGTCCACTGGCTATGGGCTTTGGGCCTCCTACGCCCCGACCCCATAGGTAATGCCGCCCATCCCCTTGGAAGCTGCATTCGCCCCAAGGGAAATGGAGCGATAGCGGAATCGGAGTACCGGTTCGCAGATAGCTGTGTACATGGAGCTGACGCCAAGCCTCAGCAGCGTGGTTCGTCAGCTTTCTCACAAGTGTTCGTGCCTGCTCAGGAGCAGAAATAAAGAGTGAGTGGAAGGGCTCTCGAGTTGGAGCGGCAGGGAAGAAACCATGGGACTGATCGGTGCAAAGATTCTCCCAATCGTGATATCCGAAGTCTTGCTCTACAAGACGTCTGGATTTGGAATTCCGATTGGCCTCAAGGACTGCATCCGGTAACGGGTTTTGCAATGCTTGGAGTGCGAAAGTGACCAATGAATCGGGACACACTCTGCTCAGCGTTGGCGCGTGTAAGAAGACTTCAGACACGACATTAGTTGGCAGGTTTTCTCTCTCAGCCCATTTATCCACATAAGCTGAGACCAGTGCAGGGTAAGCAGTACCGGCCCTCAGCACCAACAGCCGCAGGCGTGACTCCAACTCCTCGATTTTTCCATATCCCAACTCATCCCAGACACCTTTATTGAATGAAATATTTTCAGAATGAGTGACAGTTTCGATGCTCTCCAGCCAAGAGCCAACCTGAGTCAAAATGGCTTGCGTAACCGGATTTTGAAAGCCAGCACAGGCGTTCTGCCATACTTCGAAAACCGACGTGATCTCGGGTCGAAGTGACACAGCTAATTTATCCGCGTGTCTCACAAGCCAAAAGCAGAAGCGGCGCCATGCAGAGAAATCAGAAGGAAGGGCCATCAGGTCGGACCACACCCAGCGCTTCAATGGATCAAGATCAGGAAACAGTTCCACGTTCAAGGGCAATGGATTTGGTCGTGTCTTGTCTGCCTGAAACCAGACCGCTAGGCGCCCAACGAGTGCAGTTGAACCCTGCAATACAGCGGAGTTGTAGGCGGATTCGTATTTGGCGAAATTTGGCAGCCCAAATGGGCCCAGCAACCATGCGCGTAGCCACTGAGTCCGGATAGTCGTCGTATGCTCAAGAATGTCTAGGTGTTTATGCCACTCTTCTCCCTCAGACAACTCGGCCTGCGAAAGCAACTCTATAACCCGTCCGAGAACCGGAGGTTCGCCCACATTGCGGATGACGTCGATCCATCGATCATCTTGTGAGACCAGCAATTGAAGAAACGCCCACTCAAAGTAAATATCGTGAACAAATTTAACCGTTAAGCCCGCCCTAACAGGGCGCACGATCCCATCTGCCATTAAATCCGCAAGCGCGTCAGGATCTACGTCAACAGAGGAAATCTTTTTTCCAAGCTGAAATGCGCCGTTTTGTGCGAGCTGCAAAAGCGCCCTCTGACGTCGAGCAGCTTGAGCTGACTCAGCGCCATACCCACCTGCAAGCCACCATGCTGTCGCCAGCTGTATTTCGGAATTCATCGTCTGATGAGACATGCCTACGTGTCTGACCAGGATGGAGGTGAAGAATGGGCGTCTCACTACCGCTTTTATCTGGGGGGCACCGAAAAGTAGTGGTTCCATTGCTGGAACGCTGTCGGCCAAAGTCCTCGCCTCAATGTCATTAAATTCTGACACCTCCACGACCTGCACACCACCTTGCACCAATAGAGCAGGTAGCCACGTCCTCACTGGCTCCATTCCTATATCACGCAGGGTCGCAATGGCTCTCCAATTTTGGAGAAGCGGCGAAGCGACAATAGTGTTCATTACATCCAGCACTACCCGCCGACCGTCCACTTCAAGCCTGTCTATTCCGTCGATATAAACCACTGGGGTGCCAGTGGCTTCAATTTCAACCATAAGACTTTCCAAAGTGGCATTCGATAGTCCGATGCTGGTCGCATACTGCGCCCAAGAAGCTCCTGCAAGACGGTCTGCTTTGAGGAAAAGTACGGGGCCAGCCGTAAGCCTTCGGTCAATGAGCGAGCTAAGAACAACGGACTTACCGGTACCTGGCAGCCCCGTGATCAAGACGACTTTGCTCTGTTGCATAGCATCGAGCGAAGCTTCGACATATGTGTCCCTGGAAATCGCTAGGCCAGCAATTGTGTCAAGCACCTCTAATCGCGCTCGCGAAGATTCTTCGGCTATCCGTCGAATATCTGCATGCAGGGAGGGTGCGCCGTTGAGATGAAAGGTGCCATTGAGCCTAGATACCAACGTTTTACGGTCAAACGAAGCTGCAACTCCTTCCGCCACTCTCACGAGTGAAAGCAGACGCCGCCAGAGATCATCAGCTCGTGGCTGCTCGGTCGGGTGAAGGCAATTTGCCAAGGAAATTACTGCTTGGGCTTCGGTGGTCGAGCCCTCGTGAAGCATCTCCATACGCATAAGCACAAAGTGAGCAAGAAGCTGGTGTGCGGCTACGTCATGGTCACTATCAGGATCGGCAGCGGCTATCAGGACTTTGACAATGTCGAAGTAGGTGGCCTTGTTGCCCGCCACTCCCTTGGCTCGAAGCTTCTTGATAAACCGGTGCGGATCGCTGTCGCCTCGTGCCCATTCACACAGAGTCTCAAAATCACGCTTACTGGCGTCCGCCATTTCGCCGATAACAGCCCCCACCCGGTCTATGCCAACCCGAAATGCATCCGTGTGGAGGGTGAGGTGCGCGCGCTGGATAGTTTCTTTGAAATCGGTGTTGGATGCCGAAGCGCTCACTACTAGCTTGCGTTTCACCTGCAGACTCAAGCTCATCCGAGTCCCGTCTTGGCCCTCAGCCCAGACGATAACGTCATCCAATGGATGGCCTGACGAACCTTGTTGAACCGCCAGGTGCCTTACTATTCTTCCAGGAACTCCTGGGGCCGTCGTCTCTGCGAGCAGCGCGGTCGCATAGACCGCCGCAATTCCATCCTCAAAAGTGAACCCTGCACCTGCAGTCAGTTCGGGACTTGCTGGAGCTGCGGCGCCATTGGCAGCTTCAGCCGATTTCACGCTAGGTCGCCCGCCTTCTTTCCTGCTGGCCATATCCCTATTCACCCGATAATTCACTTTGGTTATTAAGCCAAAGTCTCTCATAGAGTCGAGGAAGCATGCTATCAACCCGGATCAAACAGTTATTGAGGTAGCCGACAATATGCACCTATATGAATGGGTGTATTGGTCAACTAATTTCGGACACCGCGTTAAGTTTTTTCACGGCCATAACTGGCGTCAGCCCGTTGCTTGTCGATAGGGGTACCGCACCGAGATATCACTGACCCTGTCAGACTCCTCGCGTACCCCTACCTTTGCTGGGTTCGTGTTGATGTAAAGGTGGGTTGATCTCACGTCAGCACCTGGGTCAATTCAGCATTGGCGCTGAAAACTCTGAGATCATTGGTTCGAAGTCATCAGCCAGGCTTCGGCGTCCGACACCATTTTTCTAATCAATTTCACATCCATTCCAACGTTCCCATAAGTGAAACTCGACTCGACAATCTTCTTCTTGGACTTTCTCAGGTCAGGATGGAGGTGGTCTGGCCCATAGGGCACGTCATGGTGATTGGCCGAGTCAACTCGCGACAAATTCGTCCCGTTGGGCGCTTGAACGTTGTAAGCGTAATTCATGGGCGACACATACCTGACAATAATGGCTATCCCAGAAGGCCGTCTGGCCGTGATGGTTTGGTCTTGCACTTTCTCGATTACGCAGCCGAGTTCCGTTTTGAAGGCATCGCATGCTAGTTCCAGTATCTCACTCGCGCTCACTTGCTTGAAATTATCGAACATCACCATCCCACCCAGATGCATGGCAACGTAGTTCATCAAGGTTGATTGCTCTTGCGCTTCTTCTTCATGTGTAGAGCAAAGTTGCAATCCGATGAGCAGACCTGAGCCTCCCTTTATCGTGCTCGTGGATACCCGATTTGTTTCTGTCCCGCACACCAAACATTTGCCATTCGATGAAAGCCAGATCGCTCCGTCCACCGCCGTATTTTTGCGACGCCCCTGATATAGACCCTCAAATGAGCGAGTTTCATTGTCGCGCTCCTGGCGCCAGCTGCTGAAGCGCTGAGGATAGTTACGATCGTCAATAAGCTCGGAGAAACCAGTGTCGTGAATCGGCCTGAGGGTTATTCCATTCTGCTCAAGAAATACACCAATGCTAGCTAACATGAGCATATTATCGGTCTTTAGGAAGTAGATTCGCGTCGCAGGAAACCTGTTGGCCGGTTTGTAGAGAGCGTTTATATGAAACGTTCCCGATGCAATGTACAGATGAACGTCGTCTGCTCCTTGCATCATCCATAACAGCGTTTCCTTTTCACGAACCTCAATCGGCAATAGCGGATTCTGTTCTGAAAGGAAATTGCCGCCGAAGACTTGTATTGCGCCGTCAGTCGCGCGGCCGTCGAGCTTGAGTGCTACGCAGTCTTTGATTACATCATTAAGTTTCAACGTTAGGTTCCACTTCTGTAATTGTCTTGCTCGGTAGATGGGGGCCTCCAGGCGAATCCACAAGCCGTTGTCCAAGAGGGAGAGCAGGATGCGAAACAATTACGTCATCGCTGAATCGTAGACCGTAGCGATGATCTGGACCCGGCTTCTTTCGATAGCGCCCAGCCTACACGCGGGCAGAGTGATTGGAGTCGCCTTCACAGTGACCAAATGGCTCGCATCTGAATGTAAACTGCTTTCACAGCAGAGGAGGTGCGATCACTATGACCAGCAAACGTATTTCTCAACAGCAATCTATGATCGGCCTTAGGGTCGCCCTACGGATCATTAGCGCCTGGCAAGCGACACCTGCCCAGGCATGCGGCATTCTTCGTATCTCCGCCTCGACTTTCCGTCGTGTTTCGCAAGGCGTGGACGCTGGCCGCAGGCTCGATTTGGATCAACAGCAGCGCATTGGGATGGTGCTCGGTATCCACGCATGCTTGCGCACCGTCTTCGACAACCCGGCGAACGTTCAAGGTTTTCCAAGCCTCACGAACCATAATCCCTTCTTTGAGGGACGATCACCGATTGAAATCATGGCCAATGGCGACATGATCTCCTTTTACGAGACCTACAAGCGTATTGAGCAATTTCAGCTGGGCCAGCACTGAGCCGCAGCCCATTTAGGCCGGGGAGGGAATATGGATTCGAGGCGACAGGAAGTAACTTCGCACGAGTTCGACAGGCTTTTAAGTCAAATCGATCCAGAAGATACCCTCTAGTGAAGTGAGCTCGCTGCCTAGCTGTTAAAGTTTGCCGGTGAGCCTGCCGGTTTAACCCTGTATTGCGTGGCGACGATGATGCTCCTTTCAGGCCCTATGGCTTACCGAGCGAGGAGCAAAGCACTTGCTAACGTAGGTACAGATAGCACCGGTCCCAGTTACCTATAGAAGAATTATTCTCGGTACGAAGATCAAGTCCCTTGATTGCTCCAGCGTTGCAGCGGGCGAACATGTGTGCCGCCAGGATTGCGATTATGGGCGGCGGCCTTCCTTGGAACGGGGCGAGAGATATGGTCCGACCTGAAAATTGCCATACTCGCTCCAGATTGAAAAACTTAATTAAGTGTTGCTCCTTCACAGCCGTCTTCCAAGGCTCAATGATCTTGAAGCTCTGAATGACCTCCTATGCCTAACTATTTCGGCTTCTTGGGTTTTTGAGGCGCAACAGTGTCGATGAATTCGAGGAATGCATTCGCCTGCTCATCGGCCGACAGAGTCACGACAGGAGCACGTACGCGGGACCTTGACGACTTTGAGGTTTCCAGAGAGGGAGGAAATATATCTCTCATGATCGCGCGCTCTTTTTCAGTCATGGCTGAATCGTAGACCGTAGCGATGACCCGCTCATGTCGATCGGCTCGAGCGAAATTCACAACGTTGGCTCTCATCGCCACAGGCAAATCAAAGGGGCACTGCAGATCTCGATTCGTCTTCTTTTTTCGACCGCCCAGCGCAAGCAGCTGCAACTCCTCTACCTCCATAGCACTGACAGTGTAAGCGGCGGAGCGGTAGGCACGAGTTATATCGAACAGACCCACCCACTGCCGCCCAGCAATGCGACACTCCACGTAGGCAAGCGCTAATAGCTGCACCGCCAGACGCTTAATCCCAAAAGTGCAGCGGTACAACTCGGCGGCCAGCTCAACTGGTTCTACTGTTATGATCCCATTACTGACTCTCAAGCATTCTGCGACATACGCCTGCCAATCCTTGCCGTCCGGGTCGTCCGGCAACATGATTCGCGGGGCGGAGAGCAAGCGCTGTCTGTCCTCACTGTTTCTACCGAAAAGTTTGTGACCAAGGCTGTAATTACATACAAAAACCATAGGAAGTCCGATCGAAGCCATGGTCAATAGAACGTCCGTCACCTTGGCCGCCCCGGAGCCTGTGTTGCTGTGTTGCATCTCCTCCAATAGTGCGAGACAAACGCCATCTCGGTTAGCACGACTACGAGACTCCTGAAGCAACTGAGCGACCGTTGTCCTCCCGACACGCTTGCCATCCCCTAAGACAAAGTCTTCAAGCAGCGCCTTGCCGCTCGCTTTACCGCGAGCGCTGGCATACCAATGCGACATCAAGGTTACGGTGCCTTCGTATAGGTCGCACGAAAGCTCCACTGGTCGCGGCAGTACCTTGCGCAAAGCAGCAATGGTTTCGCTTTTGCCTACTCCAGCGAGCCCGGTGAGACACACTGGAGAAACTTCCACCTCTGGCGGGTTGAAGATCTTTGATGCGTAAGCAACCTCACTGGTGAACAACTGCTGATTGTGGACCGCCGCTTTGCCGATCATTTCTCTGATAAATGCCAGCGAGAACTCGTTGGGGATGAAAATTTTTTTGAGTGCGCTTGCGAACTGTTCAGCCGCGATCATGACATCGAGGTGGGCAAGCGCTGAGACGGGCTCAGGCTTGACAGTGACTTTGGCGCGAATCCCTTCCATGGCCAAGCAATCACTGAACCGGGTATCTATCACCTTGTTCATCCGGCCTTCCCTGAAAAACGAGCCAAGTCCTCGGAGTCCCGCTTAGCTGATGCGTTTTTCGCAGGACGACCATTCTTGCGCTGCCCCGCGAAAGCATCCTCTCCAGTTAGCTGTTTGAATCTATCCCAGAAATACTGCTGAGTAGCAGGGGTTTCGTCACGAAGGGCTGCGGAGCCTTCACGTCTTATTAAATCTATTGTTTGCAAGTCTCGAAGCGAAATATCGACGGAGCACTCAAGCGTTCGTTGAGAGCGTACAAAATCGAGCTCATGGAGCTCGCCGTACACCTCTATCCAAATGTGTCGGACACACATCGTCAGGGTAAAGGCCTTTGTAGAAATCACCCCGCCTTTCGCCACACGATCAAACACTCCCGTAGCGACCAGGGACGGCGATCTGTATTTGCGACCATAGAAATACACGGCATCGCCTCGAATGACCGCCGGGCATTCAGTTAAGAAAGCTCTGATAGCAGTGTCGAACTGCATACCGTGAGCGGAGTTCCGCCCTCGGCTATCCCAGTAATTGAAAATCTCGAGCGGCGTTGGCTTGACCCCGGCCAGAATCAGCTCCTCGTCTAAGCGACGGCTGGCATCAGATGTATGGTTGTCGGCGAGTACCCGCACGATCTCCCGCTGAGCCATACGGACGAAATTCAGCTTGCTATGGAAATAGGTCGGTTGGTCGTGCGTCTTCTTGTCTCGTGGATGAGAGGCCTCCACGGATGCCTTAGACTGCCCTGAGAACACGGGAGTGTTTTCAAAAGTGCCTAGCCATGTGATTTCAGATTCTACATCGAAGGTGGCTCCAGGGCCGCGGTCAAACACGAGTCCACGTGCAAGTCCCTCACTTGGCCACTCGTCTGACTCAATAGTCACCGCAAACAGCTCACAATACCTGACCTTGTTCGAGGCGATCGAAAATAGACACATTTTGTATGCCTCCATGTTCTCCTTGCCTTCGGCGAATCCAATGCCTACGACGAGCCCTGAGAGGGCACAAACCGCACGAACAACACAAAAACTATCAACCGCATTACCTTCGGAAACGCCTGACAGTTTTTCGGAGATGTAGTAACCGTCAAACTCTACTCTCTGGTTTACGTTGAGTAGTCGATCAGCAAAGCTTCCGTAGGACCCGGAGACAGCGCGAGTTTTATGAGTCCCTCTCACACCTATGGACCGCTGCCTCGGGCTGACCGATTGCTCGACCTGATACCTCACTTGAGAAAGTGTGGGAAAGGGTTCACCGTTAGGATGGATGAATTCAATTTTGCCTTGTTTTTTCAACGCGACGCAGCCGAAAACTTTTGTCAAAATTTCACTATAAATAGTGGCTGCGGTTTTATAGGGAGACCTGAAAGCGAGATACCCGGAAAGAATTTTTTCTTTCATTGCCTTGTCTGAACGGTACCCCCAGTTCTTGCCTTTGGCCGAGGGCCGACCCAGCCTACGGACATGGGAAGGATCATCCCGTTTCCAGCAACCTATACGATGGAGCGGCGGCATTAACGCCCATTTGTTTTGACCAAATACGATATAGGTATAAAACCAGAGCCGCAGGCGCGAAGCATTTTGTTGAGGCCGCAAGGCCTTAGCATGGGCATTGATGACCGAGTCCGGGCTGTCGCTGGCAAGAGTCTCTTCAAGTCGGAAAACGAGGTCAGATATTGCTGCAAAACGTCGATTCACTTTTTGATCGTAGCTTTCCCTGACCGATACACGCAGGCTTTCGCGGTGTGAAACGGAAACGCGCTCGACTGGCTCAAGCCACGGGGGGTGCTGATCTGTAATACCGCCCTCCACTATCAAGCCAGCTTCAAGTGCGTCCTCGAACTCGATCCTAGTAAGTGTGATCAGGTGGGATCTAAGCTCTTTGTCATCGTCAGCAAATTCGACCAGGCGTACCCGGTTGGTGCCGCCATCACTGCGAAGAAAGTGATAGGTCGCACCTTTTGCCAAGCACTGAAATCCTTCAGGCGCAGTTAGCCTCGAACCGGTCATCATGACTCTTTCTCCTGGAAGAGCGTCCCATATGCCTCAAGAAGATCGCCGCCATCCGTAGATAGAGGGCGGTCGATAAGAATCGGCCGGAAGAAATTGACCGGCAGCTTGCGCTCCCATATATCCTGGTAAATTTTTGCAATAAATTGATCACGACTTCCCCAGCGTATCGCATACCTTATTGCTACATAGGCTACGGGGTCGCCTTGCTCAACGGCCTCGAATACCGCACCGCTGAAGTCGCTAAGCAGGCTTGGATCAAGCGTCAGCGGAAGCTGGTGAGTCATGAACAGCAAGTCCAGGTTGGCGGCCACTGTAGGTTCTACTGCATCAAGAGAGACCTGCACGGTGCGTATGCCGGCGCTGGCGTAGTAAACCTTTTCCAGCTCGGTTCGAAGCTGCGCATGGGCACGGTCTTTACTCTGCTGTACCGGGGTTTTCGCGCTTGAGAGTCTGCGCTCGCCGAACGCTTCTTTACGATCCTTTACTGTCCAGTTGACGACGTAAGGAATGCTTTCTCCGCCCAATAGATATAGCAGCAGGTCACCCTGGTAGGGGAACGGCATCTTCACTCGGCGCCCATCAGCCAAATTGACACCAATTTCGTAATGCTTAAACCCAAGCTCCTTCGCAATTTCTACCGTTCCTTTAGCCGGAGCCAGAAAAAAACCTTTCGCCATGGGGTGGCCACGTAATGGATGACCATACGTCACCGGCCAAAGCATTTTCTGCTCGTGGAGATCGATCAGGTAAGGATGGTATAGAGCCAATTGCGTGAAAACTTTTTCAGGAGTCGAAAGCGCGTGTAGCTCCCGGCCAAGCTTACGACTATTTAGCCTGCTGATACGCGACCCTTTAGGGGCTTCGCGGGGCAAGGCGAGTGTGGAGGGGATGTACTTTTCTCCCCACTCGAATCGACCTTGACGGCTCATGATAAGGGCAAATCTTTGTTGCGGAGTCATTGAGGCATTCCAGTCTTGAAGGGCACCACGGAATCATCTGCGTTGGGGATAAAATCAATGACTTACGTGAAACCCTTGCCATTCGGGCAAGTTCATAGTCGCGACGTTGTGGATAACGCGCAGTTCTTGTGGATGAACGAGGCCGTGCGAGACTTGACGTCTCACATCGAGAAATAGAGAATGGGATGGTCAGCCTTCCAAATCTGACTTATCCACAGGGGCTCAAGGTTGCACTTGAGCCCCTGCCTCTATACCGGGTTCTGTTGTATTTAGTGGTATGCCATCAGTATCCTTTTTACGCGGACGTCTTGGTCCTGTGAAGAGCGGTTGGCATCCCTCACCTGTAGCGTGAGATACCCGTTCTGAAACGGAATATATTACCTCTGTAGATTAGTCTCTTACAATAAAAAATCGCGTCTTGACACAGTCTTTCATATACACGCTTCTAGGGACGTACAGTTCGAGCCTTTAACGGAACAATTTATGATCAAGATATTCTTAGTTTGAAAGCATTAGGCTGAAGATGATATTAAAAAATTAAACTTTAGTGCTTTATCGAATTTCCTTTTAACCTGAAAACTTGCATAACATACCATTTTAAACCGGGATAAGGGCAATGGATAGGTTATCCGCGTCAGAGCCCAAAGCATTTCTTCGCTGGCTTCAAGATGAAACCTTCTTTAGCCTCTGTAGTCGCCAGCACCGGCTTTTAGGTCACCTGGACGCGTCGAGCACATTGGCGTGGCTCTACGGTTCATGCCATTGTCCCGTCACTCATGATTTTCCTGGGAATTTTTCTGCACTCAGAGCCGACGTGAAATATTGCTGGGGTGACGTCGCATCTATCATTAATGACCACACCATACTTCCCCTTTTCTATGCTTTTCAGTCAAAGGAGCAGATAGACTCTGTAGTCAAGACATTGGAAAGCCCATCAATAGGGTCACTCAAATATCGCCTGGGCTTAGTGACCGGGGGTTTTGGAGCAGAGCATCCACTGAAAGCATGCACAGCATGCATGGCTGAGGATCAAAATGTGCATGGAGTCGCCTACTGGCACCTATCTCATCAGTTCCCCGGCGTTATTCAATGTCCTATTCACGGTTTGCTTTTGAGAGAAAGCACGGTTAACCGTCAATGGTCAGGCCGCTTCAGATGGGCGCTTCCTGACCCCCAGTTGCTGGAGCCATCTAAACACCCGGAGTCTTCGGACGTTACGATCTGCCGCTTTGGTGCAGCAGTACTAGAGCTTGCGACGTTTGGAAAGTCCTCACGTTTCGACCCTTCGATTGTCTGCGCTGCATACGGGGAGGCTCTTAAGGGACAGGGGTTCTCTCGCACAGAACGGACTGGCACCACAGCGTCTTTCCTTGAGCATACCTTCAGGTTGCAGAGCTACACCCCACTCAACCTCCTTCCTACCACACAGCATACCGCAGCTATATTCATCTCTCAGATGACACGTAAGCCTCGTAGCTGTGTTCACCCATTGAAGCACCTGACACTCATTACCTGGCTATTCGGTGGGCTCTCACCGTTTATCGAAGCTTGCGAACGCTTAAGCTGTACCCGCGCTGAGCTGGGTAGCGTCCTTACTGATAGCAATAGTACATCCACAATACTCTCGAGGTTAAAGATAGCTTTACCCAATAATCAGTGCCCTGCTAGACGACCCAAGAAACTTAAGGCTCATATTCGAGAAAATATAATTGAGCTTTTGAGCGAGGGAACCCATAAAAAAATAGCATGCTATGAATTCAACATTACCGTATGCACCGTCAATCGCATCCTCCGATCAGAGCCGGGGTTACAACGACTATGGACTGAAAAGCAACTTGAGTTTAATCTGTCACTGCACAGAACAGAGTGGATACGTACAGTTGCGGCATGGCCCGAACTTAGCGCAGAAAAAATACGGAAAAAAATACCAAGAGCATATGGCTGGTTATATCGAAATGATCGAATTTGGCTAATGTCTAATACAAAGAAAATGCCTCGTGGTTGCTGTGGAAATAACTCAAATGTAGATTGGCTGCAACGTGATAAAGTAATGATTGATTTGATCACTTCTAAGTTAATTGAAAATCATGGAAAATTAGACGGCTTAAAAATAAAAATGCGTGATATCTACATGGAGATACCATCATTATTCAGATCACTTGAGAAACGAGAACGCTACCCAAAAACGCGGGAGTTACTGGCAAAAATTATCGCTGGATCTTGATATATAGTGCAGGTGCCAACGCGGTAGAGGTAGATATATGGTAAAACTTTACAAGTTTCACGATCGCGAGGTGGACAAGCGTAGGAAGCGTTTCATACAAGTTGCCAGTAGATCGTGAAAACAATTTTTTGAAATATATCAATGACAGAGTGATAGCACGCCATGCTGACAGCTAAACACCATGTACTTTTTCTAGACTTTGACGGCGTACTGCACCCTGACGCTGTTTATCTCTCAAGCAGTGGCCCGATCCTTCGCAACGAGGGTGAGCTCTTTATGTGGGCACCCAATCTAGAGAACGTTTTGGAGCAATTTCCTTCCGTCTCGCTGGTTTTAAGCACCAGTTGGGTTCGTCGCTTAGGGTTCAAGCGAGCAAAAAATTACCTTTCGACTGCTTTGAGCTCGCGAGTAGTGGGAGCCACTTGGCATAGCTCAATGGCAAAAGCTTGGGCGGATGATGATCCATGGGATGGTCGGAGCAGGTACGAGCAAATCAGCCGATATGCATCACGATGCCACCTTCGTAGTTGGATTTCGATAGACGATGACGCGGAAGGTTGGCCAGCTGTCGCAGGACATCACCTTATCTTGTGTGACTCAAATAAAGGATTAGGAGAAGCATCGACATTGCACGCTCTTGAAAAGCGATTGGCTGAAGTGGTTTCAGATGCTTAGGCATTAGACTATGTCAGTTCAAACCAATCATCACTAGCAGTAATTAAGGCTGTAGCAAGGTGAAGACCGTTTTTTGTGCATGGCAAAATACAAATTTCTTATAAAATTTTCTGATGTATAAGCATTTCTAGTCTACCGAAGAAGACTACTACCTCCTATTCTATATCTGCTCGTGGCTGAGGTCTTGTCGCGACAAATCGACATATACTTAGTTATATGATGCAACTCGTATCCATACCTTCGCACCTCTGTCACGAACTCTGCAAAACTTTCAAACCCTAAAACTATACAATCAAATATAAATAGACTTATCCCCTCACCATCGTGCTTGTATTGCTTACCACTTTGAAGCCTTTCCGATGATTTTTTAAGGTCATCAACATAAAAACCAAGAGCTGCATGCTGTAGATGCGAGGACGCCATTTCATAGACAAGCCGCTTAAGAATTACGTCGTAAACCAATAATTTAGGAAGACAATATTCATATGAACATATCTCTCCGTATATCGTGGCGGCCTTTATTTCATCTTTTTCTGAGATACTTACAGAATCTATTTCCGAAAAATTTCGACCTTTGCAGCCTTCCCACATAGACCTAAATCCCTTACCAGCCCCATGCTCAGAAAGTGCTACACCGCAAAATGGACAATCAACTACAAGTGTTAACTTATGAGTAGCGCAGACATTTATAAAATCTGGTATGCGGCGCCAGTAGGAAAACCCATGCTTTTTCATGTCGTCTTTAACACAACTCGGACAAAACGCAGGCTTCCTTTCTTCATTCTCTATAAAGTTATTATAGAGTTCAAATTTTGTACCCGAATAAGAAAAGTCCGCAATATCGCTTTTGAATAAAGATTTCAACGGATAACTAGTGTGATTATGGATTAACCAATTGAACCCATAGCACCCATCCCACCCGAGATACTCTGCAATTGCTCGAACATTTCCATTTTTCATCACAAACTTTGACGCATCGCTGATTACTTTTTCAGGGTGGCCAAAACTCAAAAATATGCTGCGTTCGACATAAGAACGAAGTGACTCATTGGGTTGTATTTTCGGCCGCATAAGATTTTTAGCTCAGGTACAGCTAGTCGGTATCTAACAGAGCGAATAGGGTCCGTCACGTCGTCAGCGACGCGAACGAACCCCGAGAGGCAAAGAGGGCTGTCTAAGTGATGGGGCGAGAAAATATTTTGGAGAAACCTGCGACAGATTTAATTCACATGCGACAGTTTTAATTCTCAAAAATCACACCACTTCCCCCTGTGGATAACTTACTCCACCGTCACCGACTTCGCCAGGTTCCTCGGCTGGTCAACATCCGTCCCTTTCAGCACAGCCACATAATACGAAAGCAGCTGCAACGGAATGGTGTACAGAATCGGTGCCAGGGCGTCGATGATGTGCGGCATGGCGATGACGTGAGTGCCTTCGCCGTTCTTGAGCCCAGCCAGCTCATCCGCAAACACGATCAACTCGCCGCCGCGAGCGCGTACTTCCTGCAGGTTGGATTTGAGTTTTTCCAGCAGCTCGTTGTTCGGCGCGACAGTAACGACCGGCATGTCGGCATCGACCAGCGCCAGCGGGCCGTGTTTGAGTTCACCAGCCGGATAGGCTTCGGCGTGGATGTAGGAGATTTCTTTGAGTTTGAGTGCGCCTTCCATTGCTACAGGGAATTGCGCGCCACGACCGAGGAACAGGGTGTGGTGCTTCTCGGCGAACAGCTCGGCGACTTTCTCGATGGTGCCGTCCATTGCCAGGGCTTCGCCCAGACGGGTTGGCAGACGGCGCAGTTCTTCGACCAGTTGTGCTTCAACGCCCTCCTCCAACGAACCTTTGACCTGGCCGAGTGACAGGGTCAGCAGCAGCAAGGCGACCAGTTGGGTGGTGAAGGCTTTGGTCGATGCCACGCCGATTTCCGGGCCAGCCTGGGTCAGCAGGGTCAGGTCGGATTCACGTACCAGTGAGCTGATGCCGACGTTGCAGATCGCCAGGCTGGCCAGAAAGCCCAGTTCCTTGGCGTTGCGCAGCGCTGCCAGCGTGTCGGCGGTTTCGCCGGATTGCGAGATCGAGACGAACAAGGTGTCCGGCTGAACCACAACCTTGCGGTAGCGGAACTCGCTGGCCACTTCCACCTGGCAAGGAATGCCGGCCAGACCTTCAAGCCAGTAACGCGCGACCATGCCTGCGTGGTAGCTGGTGCCACACGCCACGATCTGAACGTTGCGTACTTTGGCGAACAATTCGGCAGCCTGTGGACCAAATGCGTGGACCAGCACTTGCTGTTGCCCCAGACGACCTTCGAGGGTGCGCTGCACGACCTTGGGTTGCTCGTGGATTTCCTTGAGCATGAAGTGACGATATTCGCCCTTGTCAGCGGCTTCGGCGCCTTCATGGTATTGCACCACTTCACGCTCGACCGACACACCGTCGACGTTCCAGATCTGCACGCTGTCGCGACGGATCTCGGCAATATCGCCTTCTTCCAGGTACATGAAACGGTCGGTCACCTGACGCAGCGCCAGTTGATCGGAGGCCAGGAAGTTTTCACCCAGGCCCATGCCGATCACCAGCGGGCTGCCACTGCGGGCGGCCAGCAGGCGATCAGGTTGTGCAGCGTTGATCACGGCAAGACCGTAGGCACCGTGCAATTCTTTCACGGCAGCCTTAAGGGCAACCGCCAGATCCGGCGTGTCCTTGAGCTTGTGGTGCAGCAGGTGAACGATGACTTCAGTGTCGGTATCGGATGCGAACACGTAACCCAGGCTTTTCAGCTGTTCACGCAGCGCTTCGTGGTTCTCGATGATGCCGTTGTGGACAACTGCCAGTTTATCGGCCGAGAAGTGTGGATGAGCGTTACGTTCACACGGAGCACCGTGGGTCGCCCAACGCGTGTGGGCGATACCCAGACGGCCGGTCAGCGGCTCGCCTGGCAGTGCCTGTTCCAGCTCACTGACCTTGCCCGAGCGACGACGGCGCTCAAGGGTGCCTTCGTTGGTGAAAACAGCCACGCCTGCGCTGTCGTAACCGCGGTACTCAAGACGCTTGAGGCCTTCGAGCAAAATGGCCGTGATATTACGTTCAGCAACGGCGCCGACGATTCCACACATGGTTATCTCCTAGCTGACAGCAGCACAAATCAGATTGATGCCGCGGGCCTGTATCTGATCGCGTGCTTCAACGGGCAGACGATCATCAGTAATAAGGGTGTGGATACTGCCCCATGGCAGCTCCAGATTGGGGATCTTGCGACCGACCTTGTCGGCCTCGACCATGACAACAACTTCCCGGGCGACTTCCGCCATGACCCGGCTCAAACCCAGCAGCTCATTGAACGTGGTGGTGCCACGATTCAGATCGATGCCGTCAGCGCCGATGAACAACTGGTCGAAATCGTAGGAGCGCAGTACCTGTTCGGCGACCTGCCCCTGAAAAGACTCCGAGTGCGGATCCCACGTTCCGCCGGTCATCAACAGAACTGGTTCGTGCTCCAGCTCGGTAAGGGCTCGCGCTACATTCAGGGAGTTGGTCATGACCACCAGACCAGGTTGCTGGCCCAGTTCAGGGATCAACGCAGCCGTAGTGCTGCCACTGTCGACAATAATTCTGGCGTGCTCGCGAATTCGGGAAACCGCAGCGCGGGCAATTGCCTGTTTGTAACGGGAAACCGGCTGGCTGCTTTCGCTGATCAGCTCGTGAGGCAGCGGCACTGCGCCCCCGTAACGGCGCAACAGCAAACCATTGGTTTCGAGGGCCGCCAGATCCTTTCGAATCGTAACTTCAGAAGTTTCAAAACGTTTGGCCAAATCGTCGACACTGACTTCACCCAGCTCATTTAGCAGGGCGAGAATGTTGTGGCGACGTTGTGGTGTGTTGCGCTTCGACATGACAGCCTTAAGTTTCGTTTCGAAAGATAACGAAGGCAATCAAAACCTATTTTTTGGGTTTGGTCAAGGTTTCGGTGTCTGTGCCTGATCATACCCATGCTGCGCGTGGGTATGCAGTTCTGGACGCTCCGCGTCCTATCTTGAGTGTCAGGTGTGGATAGTTATGGACGCGTGCCAATGTTAAGCATTGGCACGAGGATCATCATGGACTGTGGATAACTCAGTCTTTCCTGATTTTTACCGGACGCTTCCACCCTTCGATGTTGCGTTGGCGGGCGCGGGCCACGCCGAGTTGTTCAGCGGGCACGTTCTGCGTGATGGTCGAACCGGCTGCGGTCGTCGCACCATCAAAGATATCCACAGGCGCAACCAGTGAGTTGTTAGAACCAATGAACACGTCTGCACCCAACGTCGTCTTGTGCTTGTTGGCCCCATCGTAATTGCAGGTGATGGTACCAGCGCCGATGTTGGTTCTTGCACCGACTTCGGCATCCCCTAGATAAGTCAGATGACCAACCTTCGCACCCTCGCCCAGGTTCGCATTCTTGAGTTCAACAAAGTTACCCACATGCGCTTTGGCACCCAGCACACTGCCAGGGCGAAGGCGGGCAAACGGGCCGGCATCGCTACCCTCGCCCAGAATTGCGCCTTCGATGTGGCTGTTTGCTTTGACGACGACACCCTTGCGCAGGGTGCTGTCCTTGATCACGCAGTTAGGGCCGATGACCACGTTGTCCTCGATGACTACCTTCCCTTCGAGGATCACGTTGATGTCGATCAGCACGTCGCGGCCGACGCTGACTTCGCCGCGCACATCGAATCGCGCAGGGTCACGCAGGGTCACACCACCTGCCATCAACCGGCGGGCTTCGCGCAGCTGATAATGGCGCTCCAGCTCGGAGAGCTGTTTGC
Organism: Pseudomonas sp. RGM 3321; assembly: GCF_022836805.1. NCBI lineage: Bacteria > Pseudomonadati > Pseudomonadota > Gammaproteobacteria > Pseudomonadales > Pseudomonadaceae > Pseudomonas > Pseudomonas sp. RGM 3321. The sequence continues at coordinate 143,830 of NZ_JALHBH010000118.1, read as the reverse complement.
GATCATTGGCGCCCTGCACTTCCATTGCGTCGTAAGGCTGCTCTGTGGCAACAATCAGCCCGTCATTGACGGCCATGGCGATTACGTCAGTGAGGTAATACTCGCCTTGGGCGTTGTTGTTCGACAGCCGCCCCAGCCAGTCAGAGAGACGCTTGGCAGGCACCGCGAGAATGCCGGTGTTGCCTTCGGTGATTGCCTTCTGTGCATCGTTCGCATCCTTGTGCTCGACAATCGCGCAGACACGATTCCGCTCGTCGCGAACGATGCGGCCGTAGCCGGTAGGATCGTCCAGGGTGACGGTCAACAGGCCCAGTTGCTGCGGATTGACGAGTTTGAGCAGGCGCGCAAGCGTCTCCACTTCGATCAACGGCACATCGCCATAAAGAATCAACACGGTCTCAGCTGTAAGTGCAGGCAGCGCCTGAGCAACAGCGTGGCCTGTGCCCAGTTGCTTGTCCTGCATCACGAAATTCAGGTCATCGGCTGCCAGCTGTTCACGAACAGCATCAGCGCCGTGTCCGATCACGACGTGTATTCCACTTGGGGATAACTGACGCGCGCTGTGGATAACATGGCCGAGCATGGAGTTGCCAGCCACGGGATGCAGGACCTTGGGCAAGGCAGAACGCATCCGGGTACCTTGGCCAGCAGCGAGAATAACGATATCGAGAGACATGATAGGACTACCAACTGAGCGGCAACCGGGCCGAAGGCGGGCTGACTTGAAAAAGGAAATCTGAAAAAAGAAAAAGGGTAGCCGAGGCTACCCTTTTTCTCAATCGCGCATCGAATGCAGCGGGGTTAGCCGCCGAACTTCTTGCGAATTTGCTGAACGGTGCGCAGCTGAGCTGCAGCCTCGGCCAGACGAGCAGTTGCAGAGCCGTAGTCGAAATCTGCGCCTTTCTCGTTCAGAGCCTTCTCGGCAGCCAGTACGGCAGCCTGAGCAGAAGCTTCATCCAGGTCGGCAGCACGTTGCACAGTATCGGCAAGCACCTTGACCATGTTCGGCTGAACCTCAAGGAAACCACCGGAGATGTAAAACACCTCGGCTTCCCCACCCTGCTTGATCAAGCGGATCGGGCCCGGCTTCAGATCAGTGATCAGCGGCGCGTGGCCTGGAGCGATACCGAGATCACCCAGGTTGCCGTGCGCAATCACCATCTCGACCAGACCGGAGAAGATTTCCCCTTCCGCGCTGACGATGTCGCAATGGACTGTCATAGCCATTTGCTTGCCTCAACCTAATTAGCGCCCGTTTCCGGGCGCCGGGATTACAGTTTCTTGGCTTTCTCGATCGCTTCTTCGATGCCGCCGACCATGTAGAACGCTTGTTCTGGCAGGTGGTCGTAGTCACCGTTGAGGATGCCTTTGAAGCCAGCAATGGTGTCTTTCAGAGAAACGTATTTACCTGAAGCACCGGTGAAGACTTCTGCCACGAAGAAAGGCTGGGACAGGAAGCGCTGGATCTTACGAGCACGGTTAACCAACTGTTTGTCGGTCTCCGACAGCTCGTCCATACCCAGGATCGCGATGATGTCTTTCAGCTCTTTGTAACGCTGCAACACATACTGAACGCCGCGAGCGGTGTCGTAGTGTTCCTGGCCAATGACGTTCGGGTCCAGCTGGCGCGAAGTCGAGTCCAGTGGATCTACCGCAGGGTAGATACCCAGGGAAGCGATGTCACGGGACAGTACGACGGTGGCGTCCAAGTGGGCAAACGTGGTCGCAGGCGACGGGTCAGTCAAGTCGTCCGCTGGTACGTATACGGCCTGGATCGAGGTGATCGAACCATTCTTGGTGGAAGTGATGCGCTCTTGCAGAGTGCCCATCTCTTCAGCCAGGGTCGGCTGGTAACCTACTGCGGAAGGCATACGGCCCAGCAGTGCGGATACTTCAGTACCGGCCAGGGTGTAACGATAGATGTTGTCGACGAACAACAGAACGTCGTTACCTTCGTCACGGAACTTCTCGGCCATGGTCAGGCCGGTCAGTGCTACGCGCAGACGGTTACCCGGCGGCTCGTTCATCTGACCGTAAACCAGTGCCACTTTGTCCAGAACGTTGGAATCCTTCATCTCGTGGTAGAAGTCGTTACCCTCACGAGTACGCTCACCCACACCGGCGAACACGGAATAACCGCTGTGCTCGATCGCGATGTTACGAATCAGCTCCATCATGTTTACGGTCTTGCCGACACCGGCACCACCGAACAGACCGACTTTACCGCCCTTGGCGAACGGGCAGACCAGGTCGATAACCTTGATGCCGGTTTCGAGAAGATCGTTGCCGCCTGCCTGCTCAGCGAAGGACGGTGCAGGACGGTGAATGCCCCAGCGCTCTTCGGTGGCAATCGGGCCAGCTTCGTCGATCGGGTTGCCCAGCACGTCCATGATCCGGCCCAGAGTCGCTTTACCGACCGGTACGGAGATGGCTGCGCCAGAGTCTGTTACTTCCAGACCACGCTTCAAGCCCTCGGTGGAGCCCATCGCAATGGTACGAACCACGCCGTCGCCCAGCTGCTGCTGAACTTCCAGGGTGGTTCCTGCCGCGCTTTGAACTTCCAGCGCGTTGTAGATACTCGGTACGCTATCGCGTGGGAATTCCACGTCGATCACGGCGCCGATGATTTGAACGATACGTCCGCTACTCATTAGCTGGTTCCTCTAATATTTGAACCGTTAAACCGCGGCAGCGCCGCCGACGATTTCCGAGATCTCTTGGGTGATCGCTGCCTGACGCGCCTTGTTGTAGATCAGCTGCAAATCGCTGATCAAATCACCGGCATTGTCTGTGGCGTTCTTCATCGCGATCATCCGCGCTGCTTGTTCAGCTGCGTTGTTCTCGACCACCGCCTGGTACACCTGCGATTCCACGTAGCGAACCATAAGGCCGTCTAGCAGCTCTTTGGCATCGGGTTCGTAGAGATAGTCCCAGTGGTGCTTGAGCCCTTGATCCGGGGTTGCCACCAGCGGAATCAATTGCTCCACTGTGGGTTGCTGGGTCATGGTGTTGATGAACTTGTTGGATACCACGGACAGGCGATCAATACGGCCATCCAGGTAGGCATCCAGCATCACCTTGACGCTGCCGATCAAGTCGTTGATCGACGGCTCTTCGCCCAGGTGGCTGATCGCAGCGACGACGTTACCGCCGAAGTTGCGGAAAAATGCCGCACCTTTGCTGCCGACCACGCACAGATCGATCTCTACACCGTTTTCACGGTTCACCGCCATGTCCTTGACCAGAGTCTTGAACAGGTTGGTATTCAAGCCACCACACAGACCACGGTCACTGCTCACTACGACATAACCGACGCGCTTCACAGGGCGCTCGATCATGAACGGGTGGCGGTACTCCGGGTTGGCGTTTGCCAGATGACCAATCACCTGACGAATGCGCTCCGCGTAAGGACGGCTAGCAGCCATGCGCATTTGAGCCTTGCGCATTTTGCTGACCGCCACTTTTTCCATGGCGCTGGTGATCTTTTGCGTGCTTTTGATGCTCGCAATCTTGCTGCGAATCTCTTTTGCGCCTGCCATGTAACACCTATCAGGTTAGCAAGCGGGAGCCTTGCGGCCCCCGCTGCGGCTTACCAGGTTTGGGTGGCCTTGAACTTCTCGATGCCGGCTTTCATGCCAGAATCGATTTCGTCATTGAAGTCACCCTTCACGTTGATCTTCGCCATCAAATCGGCGTGATCGCGGTTGAAGTAAGCAATCAGCGCTTGTTCAAAGCTGCCAATCTTGGCGATTTCGACGTCAGTCAGGAACCCACGCTCAGCGGCATACAGCGACAGCGCCATGTCAGCGATCGACATTGGTGCGTATTGCTTCTGCTTCATCAGCTCGGTAACGCGCTGACCATGCTCAAGTTGCTTGCGGGTCGCCTCGTCCAGGTCAGAAGCAAACTGGGCGAATGCCGCCAGTTCACGGTACTGAGCCAGAGCGGTACGGATACCACCGGAAAGCTTCTTGATGATCTTGGTCTGAGCGGCACCACCCACACGGGATACCGAAACACCGGCGTTCACAGCCGGACGGATGCCGGAGTTGAACATGGCCGATTCCAGGAAGATCTGACCGTCGGTGATGGAAATCACGTTGGTCGGAACGAACGCGGAAACGTCGCCAGCCTGGGTTTCGATGATCGGCAGTGCAGTCAGCGAGCCGGTTTTGCCGGTCACTGCGCCGTTGGTGAACTTCTCTACGTACTCTTCGGAAACGCGCGATGCGCGCTCCAGCAGACGGGAGTGGAGATAGAACACGTCGCCCGGGTAAGCTTCACGGCCTGGTGGACGGCGCAGCAGCAGGGAAATCTGGCGGTACGCCACTGCTTGCTTGGATAGATCGTCATAAACGATCAGCGCGTCTTCACCGCGGTCGCGGAAGAACTCGCCCATGGTGCAACCCGAGTACGGTGCAAGGAATTGCAGCGCAGCGGATTCGGAAGCACTTGCAGCCACGACGATGGTGTTAGCCAGTGCGCCGTTTTCTTCGAGCTTGCGAACAACGTTGGCGATGGTCGATTGCTTCTGACCGATTGCTACGTAGACGCAGAAGATGCCGCTGTTCTTCTGGTTGATGATTGCGTCGATGGCCAGAGCGGTTTTACCGATCTGACGGTCACCGATGATCAGCTCACGCTGGCCACGGCCGACAGGAATCATGGCATCGACAGCCTTGTAGCCAGTCTGTACAGGCTGGTCTACCGACTTACGCCAGATCACGCCTGGAGCAACTTTCTCGACTGCATCGGTCTCGGTGTTGTTCAGCGGACCTTTGCCGTCAACTGGGTTACCCAGTGCATCGACAACGCGACCCAGCAGTTCCTTACCAACCGGAACTTCGAGGATGCGGCCAGTGCACTTGGCGCTCATGCCTTCAGCCAGAGTCGTGTATGCGCCCAGTACAACGGCACCCACGGAGTCTTGCTCAAGGTTCAGCGCCATACCGTAGACGCCGCCCGGAAACTCGATCATCTCGCCATACATTACGTCGGCCAGACCATGAATCCGCACGATACCGTCAGACACGCTGACGACTGTGCCTTCGTTACGGGCTTGGGAGGTTACATCGAGCTTGTCGATGCGACCCTTGATGATTTCACTTATTTCGGAAGGATTGAGTTGCTGCATTGCTCTGCTGCCCCTTCAAACTCAAGATTTCAATGCTTCGGCTAGTTTCGCGATCTTGCCACGAACTGAGCCATCGATAACCAGGTCGCCGGCGCGGATTACGACACCCCCTATGAGAGAGGCATCCTCCGCAGCATGCAGGCGCACTTCCCGGCCGAGCCGTGCACTGAGAACCTTGGCGAGTTTGTCTTGCTGTTCTTGGTTCAATGCGAAAGCACTGGTGACATCCACATCGACCGATTTTTCCTGCTCGGCCTTGTACAGGTCGAACAGTTCGGCGATCTCCGGCAGAAGCGGGAGGCGGTCGTTTTCAGCAACGACGTGAATGAAATTCTGTGCCTTGGCATCGAACTTTTCGCCACACACTTCAATAAAAGTGGTGGCCTTTTGTGCGCTCGTCAGTCGCGGGGCCTTGAGCATGCGCTGCATGGTGTCGTCTTGCGACACCGCAGCAGCCAGGCCGAGCATGGCTGACCAATTGGCCAGCTGCTGGTGGGCCTGCGCGTGCTCGAAGGCCGCCTTCGCGTAAGGTCGGGCCAACGTGGTCAGTTCTGCCATGATCGCCCTCGCTTAAATTTCAGCAGCCAGTTTGTTAACCAGCTCCGCGTGCGCGTTTTGATCGATTGTGGCACCCAGGATCTTCTCTGCGCCATTGACTGCCAGGCTGCCCAACTGGGCGCGCAAGGCGTCTTTGACACCGTTCAGTTCCTGCTCGATCTCGGCCTGAGCCTGGGCCTTCACACGGTCAGCTTCAACGCGCGCCGTTTCACGGGCTTCGTCGACAATCTGAGTACCGCGTTTCTTGGCTTGCTCAATGATTTCAGCTGCTTGAGCCTTAGCTTCGCGCAGTTGTTGACCCGCTTTCTCTTGGGCCAGCTCCAGGTCGCGAGCTGCTCGGGAAGCAGCGTCCAGTCCATCCGCGATCTTCTTCTGACGTTCGTGCAAAGCCGCGATGACCGGAGGCCACACGAACTTCATGCAGAAAATCACAAAAATGAAGAACGCAACGGACTGGCCAATCAGGGTTGCATTAATGTTCACGCCAACACCTCGCTCGTTCGTTGTCCATCACACCAATCAACTCGAAAATTCGAGTGATCAGCCAGCGAGTTGACCAACGAAGGGGTTCGCAAAGGTGAAGAACAGAGCGATACCAACACCGATCATGGTCACGGCGTCGAGCAGGCCCGCAACGATGAACATTTTAACTTGCAGCATTGGAACCATTTCCGGCTGACGCGCAGCGCCTTCCAGGAATTTGCCGCCCAACAGGCCGAAACCGATTGCAGTACCCAGTGCGCCCAGGCCGATCAACAGTGCAACAGCGATAGCGGTTAGACCAACTACAGTTTCCATCTTTCCTCCCGACTTTTACGTCGTATTGGTTAGGTTTTTTTAATTGAAGCGGTAAAACAAAATCGTTTCTACATCAGCCCTTGCGGGCACCGTCCCGCCGATAGCGAGACGGTCATCAGACACGTCCTGAGACGAATCTCAATGGTTATCTTCGTGAGCCATCGACAGGTAGACGATGGTCAGCATCATGAAGATGAACGCTTGCAGGGTGATGATCAGGATGTGGAAAACAGCCCACGCCCACTGCAGCACTACACCCAGACCGCTGAGCCACAACAGACCGCTGCCGAACATCACGGCGATCAGAATGAAGACCAGCTCGCCAGCATACATGTTGCCGAACAGACGCAGAGCCAAGGAGATAGGCTTGGCGATCAGCGTCACGAATTCCAGCAGGAAGTTGACCGGGATCAACAGCGCCTGAACGAACAGGTTCTTGCTGCCGAACGGGTGAAGGGTAAGTTCGCCGATGAAGCCGCCGATGCCCTTGACCTTGATGCTGTAGAAAATGATCAGTGCGAACACAGACAAGGCCATGCCCAGTGTGGCGTTCGGGTCAGTAGTCGGAACGGCACGGAAAGGAATGTGCTCGTCGCCCGAGATCAGCATCGCCAGCTGCGGAATCCAGTCCACCGGAACCAGGTCGACCGCGTTCATCAGGAAAACCCAGACGAAAATGGTCAGCGCCAGTGGTGCGATAACCACGCTGCGGCCGTGGAAACTGTCTTTCACGCTGCCGTCGACGAAATCGACCAGCACTTCGACGAAGTTCTGCAGTGCGCCAGGCTGACCGGAAGTTGCCTTCTTGGCCGCCATGCGGAAGATCAGAACGAAAATCAGACCCAACGCAACCGACCAGCCGAGGGTATCGACGTGGAAGGCCCAGAAACCCATTTCCTTGGCTTCTGCTGCGGTGTGGGCAAAGCCCCATTCGCCATTGGGCAGGTGCCCGAATGTAAGGTTCTGCAAGTGGTGCTGGATATAGCCCGAAGCTGTTTGCTCTGCCATGGTTGCCTCAAACGCCCTAAGGTCTCGAAAGTCTTGTTCTCGTAAGCAGGGGAGCGAACCAGTTGACCACCTGGATCAACATGAACACACCGAATACCGCCAGCGGTGCCAGTGGCTTCACACCTGCGAACGTCAATGCAAAAAGCACTGCCGTGAAAATCAGTTTGCCTGCCTCGCCGGCGTAGAACGACCGCACGATGGCTTGCGCTGCTCTGGCCCCGGAGAACCGGAATGCCTTGTGAGCAAAGTATAAATTGGGTAGCCAGGCTATCAGGCCTCCGCAGAGTCCCGAATATCCTGCAACGACTCCTTGCCACTGCCACAGCACCAATGCGGCCATGAGCAGCACGATCAATTGAGCCAGCAATAGCGGAAAAACCGCCAGGCGATAGAACGGCAAGCGGTCTGGCATGCGGGATTCCATCGCAACTGCTCCTTTGATGTCGGTCGCCATAATCAATAACTTGGCATAATTTGTGCCGACAAAATGCGCGCAGAGTATAGGGGCGGTTCAGCCCCTATTCAACAGTCGGGTAGTGATTTCCGACTATACGCTACAGAGCAATTGTTTCAGCGGATGTGAGCGAGCACTCCTTGCAGCTCATCCAGCGAGTTGTAACGGATGACCAATTGGCCTTTACCCTTCTGCCCGTGACGAATCTGCACTGCAGAGCCTAAACGCTCGGCCAGACGCTGTTCGAGGCGGCTGATATCAGGGTCGGCCTTGACTGGTTCGACAGCCTCCGGCTTGCCGCTCAGCCACTGCCTGACCAGTGCTTCAGTCTGGCGCACGGTAAGACCACGTGCGACAACATGTCGCGCACCTTCGACCTGCCGATCTTCACTCAGACCGAGCAAGGCACGTGCATGCCCCATTTCCAGGTCGCCGTGGGACAGCATGGTCTTGATGGCTTCAGGCAAGGCAATCAGGCGCAACAGGTTGGCCACACTGACACGCGACTTGCCGACGGCATCCGCCACCTGCTGCTGAGTCAGTTGAAACTCCTGCTGCAGGCGCTGCAGCGCCATGGCCTCCTCGATAGGATTGAGGTCTTCGCGCTGGATGTTCTCGATCAACGCCATCGCAATCGCGGTTTCGTCCGGAACATCACGGACAATCGCCGGAATCGTCTCGACGCCTGCCTGCTGGCTGGCACGCCAGCGACGTTCACCGGCGATGATTTCAAAGCGGTTGTCGCCGATAGGCCGAATCACGATCGGCTGCATCACGCCCTGTGACTTGATCGACTGCGCCAGTTCTTCGAGCGCTTGAGGATCCATGTCGCGGCGCGGCTGATACTTGCCACGCTGGATAAGGTCCAGTGGCACATGCTGCAACTCACTTGGCGGAGCCTTGACGGCCTGCTCTTCCAGCGAACTGACGGTTGGACTGCTCAGAAGTGCGTCCAACCCACGTCCGAGACCTCGTTTCTTGACGGCCATGGGAATTCCTTAGGTTGGCTGAGCGGTTTTTGCGCCGCGACGTTGACGACGAACCAGTTCACTTGCCAGGGCCAGATAGGCCAGCGCACCGCGAGACGATTTGTCATACGCCAGCACCGGCATGCCGAAACTCGGCGCCTCGGCCAGCCTGATGTTCCTCGGGATCACGGTGTCGTACAACTGCTCGCCAAAATGTTCCTTGAGCTGCGCCGAAACATCGTTGATCAGGCTCAGACGCGGGTCATACATGGTGCGCAGTAAACCTTCGATTTTCAGCTGCGGATTGAGCAGTTCAGCGATCCGCTTGATGTTATCCACAAGGTCGCTGAGACCCTCGAGAGCGAAGTACTCGCACTGCATGGGGATAATTACCCCGTCTGCCGCGACCAGTGCGTTCAGCGTCAGCATCGACAACGAGGGTGGGCAGTCGATCAGAATATAATCGTAATTTTCGCGGATCGGCGCCAGCGCATTGCGCAGACGACTCTCTTTCATCTGCATTTCCAGCAGAACCACTTCACCCGCCGTTAGATCACGGTTGGCCGGAAGCAGTTGATACCCGCCGTGTTCGGAAAACTGCATGGCCTCGCCCAGATCGCATTCGCCGATCAACAGGTCATAGACCGAGTTTTCCAGATTATGTTTATCCACACCGCTGCCCATGGTCGCATTGCCCTGGGGATCGAGATCGATCAACAGCACACGGCGTTTGGTCGCGACCAGCGACGCAGCGAGGTTGATGCATGTGGTGGTCTTGCCGACCCCACCTTTCTGGTTCGCTATCGCGAATACCTTAGCCATTCTTGCTTGTGTTCCCCGTCATGCCGTGCGGCGCAGTATCAGCAGATGGCGTTGGCCTTGGCAACCCGGAACGGTCAAGGCTTGTGCGCTATCGAGGTGAAAATCCGAGGGCAATGCTACCAGCTCATCGTCAGGATGCAGCCCTTTCATTGCCAGCCAGCGTGTATTCACGTCGCCCATATGGCGAGTCCAGCCCGTGAAGTCTTCAAGGCTGCTGAACGCACGGGAAATGATCCCGTCGAACGGCGCATCAGGCTGATAGTTTTCTGCACGGCTGTGGATAACTTCAAGATTATCCAGTTTCAGCTCAAGTTTGACCTGTGTCTGAAACCGGGTCTTCTTGCCATTGCTGTCCAGCAGCGCCACTTTGCGATCCGGAAACAGGATGGCCATGGGAATGCCAGGCATCCCACCGCCGCTGCCGACGTCGATCCAGCGTGTACCTTCGATGAAGGGCACCACACTGAGACTGTCGAGCAAATGTCTGGATACCATTTCGTCCGGGTTGCGTACAGCGGTCAGGTTGTAGGCCTTGTTCCACTTGATCAACAACGCCAGATACGCCAGCAATTGCTCGTGCTGCGCCTGACTGAGGTCAATCCCCAATTCCCGGGCGCCGGTGGATAACTCTTGGGCGTGTTTCGGGGTGACCATAGAACTCAAGCGCTTTGCTCCAACTGACGGCCGGCGCCGCGTTTTTTCAAATGAATCATCAACAACGAAATAGCCGCCGGCGTAACGCCAGGAATGCGCGAAGCCTGTCCGAGTGTTTCTGGCCGAGTTATCCCCAGCTTGCTCTGGATTTCTTTCGACAGCCCTGAAATGCCGGCGTAATCGATGTCTTCCGGCAGACGCGTATCTTCACTGGCGCGCAGACGGGCGATTTCGTCCTGCTGGCGATCAATGTAACCGGCGTATTTTGTCTTGATCTCGACCTGCTCGGCCACTTGTGGATCAGCGCAGCCCTGCCCGGTAATGGCAATCAGGCTGGCGTAGTCGATTTCCGGACGTGTCAGCAGGTTGAGCAAATTGTATTCATGGGTCAGTGGCGTGCCGAAGTGTTCGGCAATCGCATCGCCCTGCTCGGTGCCAGGGCGTACCCAGGTACTTTTCAAACGCTGTTCTTCCAGCTCGATGCTTTCACGCTTGGTGCAGAACGCAGCCCAGCGGGCGTCGTCGACCAGACCCAGCTCGCGGCCTTTTTCGGTGAGTCGCAGGTCTGCGTTGTCTTCACGCAGGATCAAACGGTATTCGGCCCTGGAGGTGAACATCCGGTAAGGCTCTTGCGTACCAAGTGTGATCAGGTCATCGACCAGAACACCGATGTACGCTTCATCGCGACGCGGGCACCAGCTGTCTCGACCCTGCGCGCGCAGTGCGGCATTGGTCCCGGCCAGCAAACCCTGGGCACCGGCCTCTTCGTAACCGGTAGTGCCGTTGATCTGGCCAGCGAAGAACAGACCGCCGATGACTTTGGTTTCCAGGCTGTATTTCAGATCACGCGGGTCGAAATAATCGTATTCGATGGCATAACCAGGGCGAACGATGTGTGCGTTTTCCATGCCGCGAATCGACTGAACGATCTGCAGTTGTACGTCGAATGGCAACGATGTGGAAATACCGTTCGGGTACAGCTCGTGCGTGGTCAAACCTTCCGGCTCGATGAAAACCTGATGGCTTTGCTTGTCGGCAAACCGGTGGATCTTGTCTTCGATCGACGGGCAGTAACGTGGACCAATACCTTCGATCACGCCGGAATACATCGGCGAGCGATCGAGGTTGGACGCAATGATTTCGTGAGTCCGCGCGTTGGTGTGCGTGATCCAGCAACTGACCTGCCGCGGATGTTGTTCTTTGCTACCCAGGAACGACATGACCGGGATAGGTGTGTCACCTGGTTGTTCTGTCATCACCGAAAAATCCACAGAACGCCCGTCAATACGTGGCGGGGTTCCGGTTTTCAAGCGGCCGACGCGCAGCGGCAGTTCACGTAGCCGGTGAGCAAGTGCGATCGATGGGGGGTCGCCGGCACGTCCGCCAGAATAGTTCTGCATACCGATGTGGATAAGTCCGCCAAGGAACGTACCGGTGGTCAACACCACCGAATCGGCAAATATGCGCATACCCATTTGGGTCACTACACCGCGCACCTGGTCCTGTTCGACGATCAGGTCATCACAGGCTTGTTGAAATATCCACAGGTTCTGCTGATTTTCCAGCGTTTCACGAATGGCTGCCTTGTACAGCACGCGATCAGCCTGCGCACGAGTAGCCCGTACAGCAGGGCCCTTGCGACTGTTCAGCACACGGAACTGGATACCACCTTTGTCAGTAGCCATGGCCATCGCACCACCGAGGGCGTCGATTTCCTTGACCAGGTGACTTTTGCCAATGCCACCGATGGCCGGGTTGCAACTCATCTGGCCGAGTGTTTCCACGTTATGGGTCAGCAGCAGAGTTTTTACACCCATACGTGCCGACGCCAGTGCGGCCTCGGTACCGGCATGACCGCCACCGATGACGATCACTTCAAAACGGGAAGGGAAATCCACCACGCACCTCGTGCCTGTTGTCGATGAGAAATTGGGATAGCTGACAAGTATAGGGACTTACCCCACCTGAATGAAACCCGCTGGACAAAATTTAACCAGCTGTGGAAAACTCACGGATAAAGAAAATAAAAAGGAAAGAAAGTTTATAAAGCCTTGTTTTTATGTTTATTCTTACTGAGCCAACTTTCTGTGGATAGATTGCTACAGGCCCTTATTTTCAATGTGTACAGAGTTTCAAAAGTCTGTGTTCAGGCGGGGATGAGGGGTTTGGATAACCGTCCTGAGCCTGTTGATAAGATAGCCACTTGTCCACAGGCGCATTTATCTTCAGGTTTGCACCCTGCTTACCCACCGGGCTAAAGGGCAGTTATTCACAGGGCTTAATCCACAAAAAAACCGCTCTTCAGAATAAATCAGGCACAGAAAATCCCTCACTCGGGCATTTCTGCTCGTCAGATTCAGGTGTCGAGGCGAAGTTAAAGGAAGAATGGCGGAGTATGTGGATAACGCTGTAGATGAGAGAGGCGTCTTGTGATGCTTGAAGGCATGACCCAAGGCGGGTCATGCCAGGTGTTAGTCTGGGGTAATCACTTGCCGATGCAGAAGCTGGAGAAGATTCTGCCAAGCAGGTCGTCTGAGCTGAATGCGCCGGTAATCTCGCCAAGCGCTTGCTGTGCCTGACGCAGATCTTCGGCCAGCAGCTCTCCAGCGCCTGCCAGCGTGAGTTGAGCCCTGCCGTGCTCCAGCGAGTCACTGGCGTGGCGCAGTGCCTCGAGGTGGCGTCGACGTGCGCTGAAGCTGCTTTCAGAGGTTTGCTCATAGCCCATGCAGGCCTTGAGGTGCTCACGCAGCAGTTCAAGCCCCTCGCCCCCTGACCTGGCGCTCAGGCTGATGGTGACATGGCCATCAACGCTGGTTTGTAGATCGACGGGGTCTCCACTCAAATCTGCCTTGTTACGGATCAGAGTGACTTTAGACGGGTCCGGACGTTGCTCAAGGAATTCGGGCCACAGTGCAAACGGGTTTGCTGCCTCGGGTGCCGTTGCATCCACAACCAGCAGAATCCGGTCAGCTTCACCGATAGCCTTGAGTGCGCGCTGCACGCCGATCATTTCCACCTGATCCTGGGTATCACGCAGGCCCGCTGTGTCCACTACATGCAACGGCATTCCATCGATGTGGATATGTTCACGCAACACATCGCGCGTAGTGCCGGCAATCTCGGTGACGATGGCCGCTTCTCTGCCCGCCAAGGCATTCAGCAAGCTGGATTTGCCTGCATTGGGACGCCCGGCAATCACAACGGTCATCCCGTCGCGTAACAAGGCACCCTGCCCCGCTTCACGCAGCACTGTGGATAACTCGGTGCGTACGTCATCGAGCATGTTCAGGACATGGCCATCGGCAAGGAAGTCGATTTCCTCCTCGGGGAAGTCGATTGCAGCTTCCACATAGATGCGCAGGCTAATCAACTTCTCAGTCAAGTTATCCACACGCCGCGAAAAAGCGCCCTGCAACGAGCGCAGTGCATTGCGCGCTGCCTGTGCAGAACTTGCCTCGATCAAGTCAGCAATGGCTTCTGCCTGGGCAAGATCGAGCTTGTCATTGAGGAACGCACGCTCACTGAATTCTCCCGGGCGTGCCAGACGGCTACCCAATTGCAGACAGCGCTGCAGCAGCATATCCAGAACGATGGGGCCGCCGTGGCCCTGAAGCTCAAGCACGTCTTCGCCGGTGAACGAGTTGGGCCCCGGAAAATACAGTGCGATACCTTCATCGAGCACCTGTCCGGCATCGTCGACAAAAGGTCCGTAATGGGCAAATCGTGGCTTGAGGGTCCGACCGATAATGGCTTCGGCGGCCTTGCTCGCCAGAGGACCTGACACCCGGACGATACCGACACCGCCACGCCCTTGGGCTGTGGCGATGGCGGCAATGGTTTCACGAGGAACGTTCATGCTCCGGCTCCCGGACAAATGACAGATAGCAAAACGCCCCACGAGGGGGCGTTTTGTAGAACTTATTCACAGGTTAGATCAGGCAGCTGCTTTCTTGGTAGCTGCTTCGATCTTGCGCGTGATGTAAGCCTGCTGAGCAATCGACAGAGTGTTGTTCACAACCCAGTACAGAACCAGACCGGCAGGGAACCACAGGAAGAAGAACGTGAAGATGATTGGCATCATTTTCATGACCTTGGCCTGCATCGGGTCCGGCGGAGTCGGGTTCAGACGCTGCTGGATGAACATCGTCGCGCCCATGATGATCGGCAGGATGAAGAACGGGTCTTTGATCGACAGATCGGTTATCCACAGGATCCAGGGAGCCTGACGCATTTCCACGCTTTCCAGGAGTACCCAGTACAGCGAAAGGAAAACCGGCATCTGGACAAGAATCGGCAAGCATCCACCCAGTGGGTTGATCTTTTCTTTCTTGTACAGCTCCATCATTGCCTGGGACATCTTCTGGCGATCATCGCCATGTTGTTCTTTCAGCAGTGCAAGCTTCGGAGCCACGGCGCGCATGCGTGCCATTGACTTGTAGCTGGCTGCAGACAGCGGGAAGAACAGGCCTTTGATCAGCATGGTCAGGACAATGATCGACCAGCCCCAGTTGCCGAGGATGGCGTGGATATGTTGCAGCAGCCAGAAGATAGGCTGGGCAATGAACCATAGGAAACCATAATCGACGGTCAGCTCCAGACCTGGGGATAACTCTTTGAGTACCGCCTGGCTTTTCGGACCTGCATACAGGGTAGCGCTGGTTTCACCTTGTGTACCGGGTGCAACCGACAGAGTCGGGCTGGTGAAGCCGATGATGTAGTTGCCCTGGCTGTCTTTACGGGTCTGAACAGCGTTGGTGGCGTTGTGATCCGGAATCCACGCAGTCACGAAGTAGTGCTGCAGCCATGCAACCCAACCGCCCTGGACAGTTTCCTTGACCTGGCCCTTGTCGATATCTTTCATCGACACTTTCTTATACGGCTCGGCCGCAGTCCACAGGGCAGCACCCAGGTAGGTAGCCGTGCCGGTAGCAGTCGTCGAAGAAGGATCGGAGCTGGCATCGCGCTTTAATTGCGCGAACAGATTACCGGACCAGGGTTGTGCGCTCTGGTTATCCACAACATAGGTCATGACCAGATCGTACAGACCGCGCTTGAACGTGAAGCGCTTGATGTAGTTGACGCCGTTTTCCGAGAATTTCAGATCCACGACCATCGTTTCCTGGCCATCAGCCAGTTGATAAGTCTTTTGTGTGGAGGTGTAAACCGGACGACCGGCAGCGCGTGCATCAGGACCATTCGTTCCAGTCAGGCCGCTTTGGGCCAAAAAGGTACGCTCGCCGCCATTATCAAACAGCTGGAATGGAACATCAGGACGATCCTGACGACGCGGGTACAGAGGCAAACGAAGCTGAACGACGTCACCACCCACCGGATCGATCGCCAGATCGAGCACATCGGTCTTGACGTGGATAAGGTCTTTGCTGGCTACGGCCGGAGTTTCAAGAGGTGCTGCAGCCGTATTGGCCGTAGCGCTTGCGCTTGGAACATCGGCACTTGCAGAACCATTAGTACCAGCGGCCGTATCCGGAATACCCGGTGCGGTGGTGCTGGCTGCAACATTCTGGGTCGGCATGGCAGCCTGGCCATAGTCTTGGTTCCATTTCAGAACCCCGACGTAGGTCACGATTGCCAGGGCGACGATCAGGATCGTGCGTTTAATATCCATGATTACTCGGCCATCGAAGAAGAACGGGAGGTGGGGACAGCTGGAACCGGGTCATAACCACCGGGATTCCATGGGTGACAGCGACCCAGGCGACGAATTGACAGCCAGCCACCGCGCAAAAGGCCATGATTTTCGATGGCTTCATACGCGTAGCAGGAGCAACTGGGGTAGAAACGACAGTGACTGGCCATCAGCGGGCTAATGGCATAGCGATAAAACTGGATCGGAACGAGTGCCAGTTTACGCATCTGGACTGTCTACCCCTGCAGGTTCGGATTTTTCTTCCGGAATGGGTCGGCTACGGGCCAGACGTTTCCAGAGCTTGCCGAAATGCTGAATCAGTTCAGGGTTTTCTACGTCACCCAAACCTTTACGCGCGACGATAACGATATCCCAACCGACCAAACTGTCTTGGTGTTGGCGAAATGATTCGCGCATTAGGCGTTTCAAGCGATTGCGCTCGACGGAGAGCTTCACGCTCTTTTTACCTATCACCAGCCCCAGACGGGGATGATCAAGGTCGTTATTGCGCGCAAGGAGCAGGAGATTTTTCCCCGGAACCTTGCCGGTAGGGGAGTCAAAGACTGCCTTGAAATGCCGGGGAGTCAGCAAACGCTTTTCCCGACTGAAGTCTCGACTCACCTCCTGTGCCGATTTATCAAACTGCCAGACGCTTACGGCCTTTGGCACGACGACGCGAAAGGACTGCGCGGCCGTTTTTGGTGGCCATACGTGCACGGAAACCGTGGGTGCGGGCGCGCTTGATAGTGCTGGGTTGGAAAGTACGTTTCATGGCGTGTTACCTGGTTCGTCCACTACGGGCCGGAATGGCCCCCGTTTTAAGAGACCGGGGATTCTAGAGAAAGGAGGCCCGCAGGTCAATTTCCAACCAGCTTTTCTTCATACGCGTCTTTTATAGGCAATTTTCCTCTGGAACCCGTTTTGGAGCAGTCAGGCTCTGGTCAGTTATAGAAATAAAAAGAAGAGAGTATTTAAAGCTTCTTTATAAAGCTTATAACTCTTACGTAGACATTTTCTGTGGATAAAATCCTACAGGCCTTATAATTCAATGTGTACAGCGAAAAGAAAAGTTGTCTAGAAGCGGTGCCTTGCCTGTGCCGCACTGTCGGAAAAGCTGTGCATGGAATGCGGTTTTATCCATAGGCGAGTTATGCACAGAGTTTAGTCCTGACTTATGCAATGGGCTGAAGATGGGTTATCCACAGGGCTCAGGATTTGACCGTTTGTCGTGTGACCACTCTATAAATCG
The DNA here is from genome assembly GCF_022836805.1 of Pseudomonas sp. RGM 3321. Lineage (NCBI taxonomy): Bacteria > Pseudomonadati > Pseudomonadota > Gammaproteobacteria > Pseudomonadales > Pseudomonadaceae > Pseudomonas > Pseudomonas sp. RGM 3321. The sequence goes on along the minus strand of NZ_JALHBH010000118.1, from coordinate 126,538 downwards.
TTGATTTATAGCTGTCTGTGAGCAACCTACATGTGGATAAGTCGTCTGCGGATCGTTACAATGGCGGCTGTTTTTGCCTCACCGGCTTTCAACTCAGGGGATATCCGTGTCAGTGGAACTTTGGCAGCAGTGCGTGGAGCTTTTGCGCGATGAGCTGCCTGCCCAGCAATTCAACACTTGGATCCGTCCGCTACAGGTCGAAGCCGAAGGCGACGAGTTGCGTGTGTACGCACCGAACCGTTTTGTTCTCGATTGGGTCAACGAAAAATACCTCGGCCGTTTGCTGGAGCTTCTGGGCGAGCATGGTCAAGGCATGGCGCCTGCTCTTTCCTTATTAATAGGAAGCAAGCGCAGCTCTGCACCGCGTGCCGCTCCGAATGCGCCATTGGCCGCCGCAGCGTCCCAGGCGCTGTCTGCCAATTCGGTCAGCAGCGTCTCGTCGTCTGCGCCCGCCATGGCTGCACCGGCTGCTCCTGTCGCGATGCCTGCACCGGCTCAGAACGTTGCAACACACGACGAGCCTTCACGCGACAGCTTCGACCCAATGGCCGGCGCCAGCTCGCAACAGGCACCCGCTCGTGCGGAGCAACGTACCGTGCAGGTTGAAGGCGCGCTCAAGCACACCAGTTACCTGAACCGTACGTTCACATTCGAGAATTTCGTCGAGGGTAAGTCCAACCAGTTGGCACGCGCCGCAGCCTGGCAGGTTGCCGATAATCCCAAGCACGGCTACAACCCGCTGTTCCTTTACGGTGGCGTAGGTCTTGGTAAAACTCACTTGATGCATGCTGTGGGTAACCACCTGCTGAAGAAGAACCCGAACGCCAAGGTTGTCTACCTGCATTCGGAGCGCTTCGTCGCAGACATGGTCAAGGCCTTGCAGCTCAATGCAATCAACGAGTTCAAGCGCTTTTACCGTTCAGTCGATGCACTGCTGATCGATGACATTCAATTTTTTGCTCGCAAGGAACGGTCTCAGGAAGAGTTTTTCCACACGTTCAACGCGCTGCTGGAAGGTGGGCAACAGGTCATTCTGACCAGCGACCGCTATCCGAAAGAAATCGAAGGCCTTGAAGAACGTCTCAAGTCGCGTTTCGGCTGGGGTCTGACGGTTGCTGTCGAGCCTCCGGAGCTGGAAACCCGCGTGGCTATCCTCATGAAGAAAGCGGATCAGGCCAAGGTCGATCTGCCTCATGACGCGGCGTTCTTCATTGCCCAGCGGATTCGCTCCAACGTTCGAGAGCTGGAGGGCGCGCTCAAGCGCGTCATCGCTCACTCGCACTTCATGGGTCGCGACATCACCATTGAACTGATTCGCGAATCGCTGAAAGATTTGCTGGCGTTGCAGGACAAGCTGGTGAGTGTGGATAACATTCAGCGCACTGTCGCCGAGTACTACAAGATAAAGATCTCCGATCTGCTGTCCAAGCGACGGTCCCGTTCTGTTGCCCGGCCTCGCCAGGTGGCGATGGCGCTTTCCAAGGAACTCACCAACCACAGTCTTCCGGAAATCGGTGACGTATTTGGTGGTCGGGACCATACGACTGTTTTGCACGCTTGCAGAAAGATCAACGAGCTCAAGGAATCCGATGCGGATATCCGCGAGGACTACAAGAACCTGCTGCGCACTCTGACTACGTGATAACGCCAGTGCAGCTTATTAAGGCAAGGGACTAGACCATGCATTTCACCATTCAACGCGAAGCCCTGTTGAAACCCCTGCAATTGGTCGCCGGCGTGGTAGAACGCCGCCAGACCTTGCCGGTTCTTTCCAATGTGCTTCTGGTCGTCGAAGGTCAGCAACTGTCGCTGACCGGTACGGATCTGGAAGTCGAACTGGTTGGCCGCGTCCAGCTGGAAGAGCCCGCGGAACCTGGAGAAATCACGGTTCCTGCGCGCAAGCTCATGGACATTTGCAAAAGCCTTTCCAATGACGCGCTGATCGACATCAAGCTCGATGACTCCAAGCTGATCGTCAAGGCAGGTCGTAGCCGTTTCACTCTGTCCACGTTGCCTGCCAATGATTTCCCGACAGTGGAAGAAGGCCCGGGTTCGCTCACGTTCACTCTGGTGCAGAGCAAACTGCGCCGCTTGATCGAGCGCACCAGCTTTGCGATGGCCCAGCAGGACGTTCGTTACTACCTCAACGGCATGCTGCTTGAAGTGAGTGCCGGTATCTTGCGTGCGGTTGCCACCGACGGCCACCGCCTGGCCATGTGCTCGATGTCTGCCGATATCGAACATGCCGATCGCCATCAGGTGATCGTCCCGCGCAAAGGTATTCTCGAAATGGCCCGTCTGCTGACCGAGCAGGACGGTACGGTCAGTATCGTTCTGGGTCAGCATCACATTCGTGCGACGACTGGCGAATTCACCTTCACCTCCAAACTGGTCGATGGCAAGTTCCCGGATTACGAGCGTGTGCTGCCTAAAGGTGGTGACAAGCTGGTGCTCGGTGATCGTCAGGCGCTGCGTGAGGCGTTCAGCCGCACGGCGATTCTGTCAAACGAGAAGTACCGCGGTATCCGGCTGCAACTGGCCAATGGTCAATTGAAAATTCAGGCCAACAACCCTGAGCAGGAAGAAGCAGAGGAAGAAATCGGCGTAGAGTACAACGGCGATTCGCTGGAAATAGGTTTTAACGTGAGCTATCTGCTCGACGTGTTGGGCGTGATGACGACCGAGCAGGTGCGCCTGATTCTGTCGGATTCCAATAGCAGCGCCCTGGTGCAAGAGTCGGATAACGACGATTCCGCCTACGTTGTCATGCCGATGCGTCTGTAACTTCATGTCCAGCGCAACCTAGATGTCTCTTAGTCGCGTCTCGGTCACTGGGGTGCGCAATCTGCACCCGGTGACCCTCTCCCCCTCCCCGCGTATCAATATCCTCTACGGCGCAAACGGCAGTGGTAAAACCAGTGTTCTGGAAGCCATCCATCTGCTGGGGATAGCGCGTTCGTTTCGTAGCAGTCGCCTGCTTCCTGTCATCCAGTACGAGCAGCCCTCTTGCACCGTATTCGGACAAGTCGATCTTGCGCAAGGTGGCCACAGCAATCTCGGTGTTTCGCGCGACCGACAAGGCGAATTCCAGATTCGTATTGACGGGCAAAATGCGAGAAGTGCCGCTCAGCTTGCTGAAATATTGCCACTGCAACTGATCAATCCGGACAGCTTCCGATTGCTGGAAGGCGCTCCGAAGATACGCAGGCAGTTTCTGGATTGGGGAGTGTTCCACGTGGAACCTCGTTTCATGGCTACTTGGCAGCGCCTGCAGAAGGCCCTCAAGCAGCGAAACTCATGGCTTCGGCATGGTACACTTGACGCCGCTTCACAGGCGGCATGGGACCGAGAGCTATGCTCGGCAAGTGACGAAATAGATGAATTCCGTCGCGCCTATATCAAGGCATTGAAGCCCGTCTTTGAACAGACTTTGAGCGAACTTGTTGAGCTTGAAGGTTTGACCCTGAGCTATTACCGAGGATGGGACAAGGAAAAAGAGCTGAGTACAGTGCTCGCCTCTTCCCTGTATCGTGATCAGCAAATGGGCCACACCCAGGCTGGACCACAACGAGCTGACCTGCGCCTTAGATTAGGCGCTCATAACGCGGCGGACATATTGTCTCGCGGTCAGCAAAAGTTGGTGGTCTGCGCATTGCGTATTGCTCAGGGACACTTGGTCAGCCAGGTCCGTCGCGGCCAGTGTATTTACCTGGTAGATGACTTGCCCTCCGAACTGGATGACAACCATCGACGCGCGCTTTGCCGCTTGCTGGAAGAATTACGCTGCCAGGTGTTTATCACCTGTGTAGATCAAGAATTTTTGAGGGAAGGCTGGCAGACGGAAACGCCAGTCGCTTTGTTCCACGTGGAACAAGGCCGTATCACCCAGACCCACGACCATCGGGAGTGATTGCATGAGCGAAAACCAAACGTACGACTCGTCCAGCATTAAAGTGCTGAAAGGACTTGATGCCGTACGCAAGCGTCCCGGAATGTACATCGGTGATACAGACGATGGCAGCGGTCTGCACCACATGGTGTTCGAGGTGGTTGATAACTCGATCGACGAAGCATTGGCAGGCCATTGCGACGACATCAGCATCATCATCCATCCAGACGAATCTATCACCGTGCGCGACAACGGCCGCGGTATTCCGGTAGACGTGCATAAAGAAGAAGGCGTGTCGGCAGCCGAGGTCATCATGACCGTGCTCCACGCTGGCGGTAAGTTCGATGACAACTCCTATAAAGTATCCGGCGGTTTGCACGGTGTAGGTGTGTCGGTTGTTAACGCCCTTTCAGAACTTCTGCTGCTGACGGTTCGTCGTAGCGGCAAGATCTGGGAACAGACCTACGTGCATGGTGTTCCACAGGAGCCGATGAAAATCGTAGGCGAAAGTGACACTACCGGTACTCAGATCCACTTCAAGCCTTCTGCTGACACGTTCAAGAATATCCACTTCAGCTGGGACATTCTGGCCAAGCGAATTCGTGAATTGTCGTTCCTGAACTCCGGTGTTGGCATTGTCCTCAAGGACGAGCGCAGCGGGAAAGAAGAGCTGTTCAAATATGAAGGCGGTCTGCGTGCCTTCGTTGAATACCTGAACACCAACAAGACGCCGGTCAACGAAGTGTTCCACTTCAACATCCAGCGTGATGATGGTATCGGTGTCGAAATTGCCCTGCAGTGGAACGATAGCTTCAACGAGAACCTGTTGTGTTTCACCAACAACATTCCGCAGCGTGACGGCGGTACTCACCTGGTGGGCTTCCGTTCCGCGTTGACGCGTAACCTGAACAACTACATCGAGCAGGAAGGTCTGGCCAAGAAGCACAAGGTCGCGACCACTGGCGACGATGCGCGTGAAGGTTTGACTGCGATCATTTCGGTCAAAGTACCTGACCCGAAATTCAGCTCGCAGACTAAAGACAAACTGGTTTCTTCCGAAGTCAAAACTGCCGTGGAACAGGAGATGGGCAAGTACTTCTCCGACTTCCTGCTGGAAAACCCGAACGAAGCCAAAGCCGTCGTTGGCAAGATGATCGACGCTGCCCGTGCCCGTGAAGCAGCGCGCAAGGCTCGCGAGATGACTCGCCGCAAAGGTGCGCTGGATATCGCTGGCTTGCCAGGTAAGCTTGCCGACTGCCAGGAGAAGGACCCTGCCCTCTCCGAACTGTACCTGGTGGAAGGGGACTCTGCTGGCGGATCAGCCAAGCAGGGGCGTAACCGTAGAACCCAGGCCATCCTGCCACTCAAGGGCAAGATCCTGAACGTTGAAAAAGCGCGTTTCGACAAGATGATCTCTTCTCAGGAAGTGGGCACTTTGATCACCGCGCTGGGCTGTGGTATCGGCCGTGAAGAGTACAACATCGACAAGTTGCGGTATCACAACATCATCATCATGACCGATGCTGACGTCGACGGCTCGCACATCCGCACCCTGCTGCTCACCTTCTTCTTCCGTCAGTTGCCTGAGCTGATTGAGCGTGGCTACATCTACATCGCTCAGCCACCGCTGTACAAGGTCAAGAAAGGCAAGCAGGAGCAGTACATCAAGGACGACGAGGCCATGGAAGAATACATGACCCAATCGGCCCTTGAAGACGCCAGCCTGCACCTCAGCGAATCGGCACCCGGCATCTCCGGTACTGCGCTGGAGAAACTGGTCAACGACTTCCGCATGGTCATGAAGACCCTCAAGCGCCTGTCGCGTCTGTATCCACAGGAACTGACCGAACACTTCGTCTACCTGCCGCCGATAACGTTGGAGCAACTGTCCGACCACGAGGGCATGCAAGCCTGGCTAGCACTGTTCGACGCGCGTCTGCGCACCGGCGAGAAATCGGGTCTGGTCTACAAGGCCAGCCTGCGCGAAGACCGTGAACGTAACGTCTGGCTGCCAGAGGTCGAACTGATCTCCCATGGTCTGTCGAACTACGTCACCTTCAACCGTGACTTCTTCGGCAGCAATGACTACAAGACCGTTACCGCTCTGGGACTGCAGATCAGCACGCTTCTGGAAGAAGGTGCCTACGTGCAACGTGGCGAGCGCAAGAAGCCCGTCACCGAGTTCAAGGAAGCCCTCGCCTGGTTGATGGCCGAAAGCACCAAGCGCCACACTATCCAGCGCTACAAAGGTCTTGGTGAGATGAACCCGGACCAACTGTGGGAAACCACCATGGACCCGAGTGTGCGTCGCATGCTGAAAGTGACCATCGAAGACGCCATCGGCGCTGACCAGATCTTCAACACCCTCATGGGTGATGCGGTCGAGCCACGTCGTGACTTCATCGAGAGCAATGCGCTGGCAGTGTCCAACCTGGACTTCTGATGAGCGTATGATCAAAACATCGACCCCGGCGAAAGCCGGGGTTTTTGTTTGTGCTCTAAAACAGTTTCGCCAGTCGTAGATTCAAGCGGGCCTTTTCCCGAAAGCCCTCCTCCACTTCTACATCCTTGCCGAGTACGGCCTGAACCTGAATAGACGGCGTCAGCATGTGAGTGGCACTCACACGCAGGTAGGTAGTGCTTAGTTGATCGTCTTGATTGACGCCACCCACCCGGTTTTCTCCGCCATCAATATGGCCTCCACCAATGGCAAACCGGGTTTGCGGCGAAACTTTGTAGCTCAGGTAAGCCTGATATTCGTAGCGTGTCTTCTGTTCCAATGTGTCACTACCTGAACCGTAATCATCGTTATCGCTGAACCATGAGACATCCGCAGCGGTGTCTAGAGCCCATCTGGCATTGAAGTGATGGATGTAGGCTGCTTGCAGCAAAAGATGCCAGCGGTTTTCACCCATGTTGAGTGTGTCGTCGTTTTCGTAACTGCCGGTAGGCAAATAAAGGTAAGGCGCCACGGAAAAGACATCCTTATTTGCAGTGGCTAAGGTCCACTTTACCGGTGCGCCGAGAATCAGATCTCCGGTGCCGGTGGTCTGGCCAAGCGCGCTTGCCTCACCACCAGCCTTCAGATGTCCATAAGGCAGGATGAACTGTGGCTCTATCACCGCGTTGTTGCTCAGCGCAAACGAGTGGATATAGCGAAGCAGGCTGACATCGGTCTTGAGCCGAAAATCGTCCGAGACTTTGTTACCGTTGCTGTAAAAGTCCGAGCTTTCAGCGTGTTGTGCATAAACCAGCAAAACGTTCATGCCGGGAGGCAGCGGCTCATAATCGCCTGCGGTGATTTCCAGTGCATGAGTCACGGTCGACCAACACAGCATGGTAGAGCTGGCTAGCACTGAACGGGCAACCAGGTTGAGTCTTTGCATATCTGTTTCCTCAAGGATTAATGCGTGTCAGCGGCTCAGCAAGCCGCTGCCGGGGTGGCAATTGAGGTATTCGAAATACTGGGCCTCACGGGGGATCACCGCGATCTCATGGTAGAGGCGTAACTGGACCTGGAAGTTGAGGGTCTGTACGTACTGCATGAAGCCGCCGAAGATCGCCACATGAGTGGGATGGGTCTTTGCCCAACGCTCCAGGTTGCTCAGGTCATCGAACCAGGCGAGGCCGAAGCTCTTCTCCAAAGGCTCGCCGCTCTCGTTGTCCAGCGCTTGCATGAAGCGACAGCTCAGGCAGCCGACGGTGGCGCCTTCGTCGCGCAGAAACGTCATGCCGGTCTGCAGCACGGGCTGTATGTCGTTCAGGTACAGATCACGTTCCTGTCCGGTGGTGCTGCTCCAGTCCTGCCCGGAGCGAATCAGGCACAGGTTGTCGCGACCGGACATACGCACCCTGCCGGCACGCAGCACGTCCGCACTTGAAGGATTGCTGCTACCTGCCAGTGCATCAGTCTGGGCAAAAGGGATACGGTCGCGGGAACTGCCCCAGTACGCGTGTTCCTGAATAGGCTCACTCATGTGAGTGGCCAGGTGAGTAACACCTTCGGGCACATCCGGCGCGGAAAACAATGTTTCGAAACGCTCGGTGCTGGGGCAAACGACCTCTAGGAACCATCCCAGCGGTCCTGTTTCACGAGCCGGATCCTGCCACCAGCGCAAGAACCCCGAGCTGTTTCGCCACTGATTGAAAACGTCCACGTCGTGCCAGTAAGCGATTGCTATGCAGGTATTGAAACCATCCGCGTCCACGCAACGTGCGCTGTCCCAATACTGCGGACCTGAGTCGCTATCAAAATGATCGGTTATCGCTGCCAGTTCTGGCACACCTACAGGGAGGAGGGACTGGACGCCGAAATAAGCCATCACCACCTGCCCTGCCAGCGGATCGAAACGCGCGGACCATGCAGGAAAAGGTGGTTGATAGCCCTCGGGCAGATTGCTGTTCAGCTCACGTGGCTTGCGCAGATGTTCAGGAATCGCTGAGTGCATGTCACACCTCCAGCGCGATGTCAGGCCGAAGCAGCTCGATGGACTCACTGCTGATCGGCAGGCCTGGCAGATCGACTACACATGGAGTGGGATTGGGATTGAACATCAGACGAGTCACGTCGGGACGTGAGTAATGTCCAGCCGGGTCGGCTGCTACTTTGGCCAAGGTCAATGCGGCTGGATCAAGTGTTGCGTAGAGCAGACCTTCCTCATGTTCGCCCAATGGGGTCGCCAGATCACTTCCGTCCGGACCAAAAATCCGTGCGTGCCCGCCACCGGCCTGCAGCAGGCTGCGTTTGGCATCACTGTCGCAAAGCATTTCGATCATTTCAGGGGAAACGATTGCACAGGGTGCGAGGACGAAGCATTGCCCTTCTGCGGCATAAACCCGCGAAGCCGCAGTATTGACCTCGGGGCCCAGGGCACTCGTGGCGTTGCGGTACAGGCTGAAGCTTGGCCAGGCCGCTACGTGAATCTGTTCGTTCTGTGCGTACATGGCGTACTTGGAAAGCGGTTGCAGGTGCTCCCAGCAGCAAAGCGCACCGAGAACGCCGACAGGGGTTTCAAAGGTACGCAATGATGCACCGTCGCCTTCGCCAAACATCGTACGTTCCACATGAGTAGCCTTGAGCTTGCGACGCACGCCAACCGTTTCACCGTGATCGTCGATGATCCACTGACCGATATACAGCGACGCTTTGTTGCGCTCGCTGTAACCGAGCACCACATAAATACCGAGATGGCGAGCTGCATCGCTGATACGTCGGGCCTGAACACTGTCCAGCACCAGCGACTGCTGGTGATAACTCTGCACCAACGGCATGTTCCAGGCCGGTGCGTCGAGCCACAAAAACCACGGATAGCCCGGAATCCACGTTTCCGGGAATGCAATCAGACCGGCTCCGGCGGCTGCCGCCTGCTCCATCAGGGTTATGGTCTTGTCTACGGTGGCGTCCAGATCCAGGAACACGGGCGCAGCCTGCACACAGGCGACTTTCAAAGGCTCTTTCATCGTCAAAACTCGAATGGCTGTTGGATGGCCACAGGCTATGAGCTTTCCTGGCGACGGTATTAGGACGTAAAGGAACGGCTTTTTGACTGCAAGGGATAGGCTGACAGGGATGGTTTCAGACTTGCATGGCGATTGGCTCGACGCATCGAAGTGCAGGTTGAACGCGATGAGCATCTATTTCGATACCAACAGCATTACCGTGCGGGAACGGGCAGAGTTCTGGCAGGAAGTGGTGTGCAGTACTTTCGTGCCATTGGAATGTGCCTTCCCGGATCGACAAAACTTCCAGGGTCGTTTGCGCTCGCATAGCGTCGCAGGGCTTGGCTTGGTTGAAGTACAGGCCTGCGAGCAGACGGTCGTTCGAGATACCTCGAGTATTTCGCGCAGTGACGACGAGTTCGTATTGGTGAGTCTGGCGCTTGAAGGCCGGGCACAGGTGTCTCAGGAGGGACGCGAAGCGATATTGGAGGTCGGCGACTTTGCTATCTACGACACTCGTCGCCCTTACCGACTGCACTTCGACAGTGCGTTCAGTCAGACCGTGGTGCAAATCCCGCGCAACAGTCTGCACCAGCGCCTGTGCAATCTGGAGTATCTGACCGCTTTATCCATGTCTCGCGATAACCCGCTCAATGGACTGGTCTTCGACTTTTTTACCGGTCTGGCTGCACTCGAGAACCGGGTAGGCGAATCGCAGCAGTCGCGGATAACCGAGCAAGGGCTGGACTTGTTGGCAATGGCTTTGTCCGAAAGAGTCAAAGGGCAGGCACAAGGTTCGAGACGCAGTGGCTTACTGCTGCGCATCAAGGACCATATTCAGGCCAACCTGGCAGATACAAAACTGTCTCTGGCCAGTGTCAGCGTCCGATTCGGAGTGAGCACGCGCTATGTCAGCAGCCTGTTTCAGGATGAACAGACCTCGTTCGGGCGCTATCTGTTGGGCTCCCGGCTACAACGCTGCGCCAGTGATCTGCGCGAGCCATTACTCGCCAATCGACAGATCAGCGAGATCGCCTGGCGTTGGGGATTCAGTGATGTCGCTTACTTCAGCAGAGTCTTCCGCCAGCGCTTCGGAGTGCCTGCAAGGGAATATCGGCTTGAAACTTCGCCAACCCCCCGGCATAAAAAAACCGACCTCTTAAAGGTCGGTTTCTGATACATCATCAAAACTTATGCACGTTTTTCCGGTTTTTATAGCCTGAAAAAATATGTATACGAATTAACAGGTTAGGCAGCCTTTTTCAGCGATTTCAGAAAAACCGTACACAGGTTATCCACAAAATCACGCTGGGACTTTTTCAGGGCTTGCTGCCGGTGCAACAGGCGAGCCCATCGCGCGCTGTGCGTCCACATTCCAAGCCTGCACACGATCATTCAACGCAGCAATGGCGCGCGGGCCTGTACCTTCTGCGTACATCGGTTCGCCAATCACCACCTGAATAGTGCCTGGCTTTTTCGCCCAGCCATCCCGAGGCCAGTATTTGCCAGCGTTATGCGCGATAGGCAGGACTGGCAGATCAGCGTTTACCGCCAACGCAGTACCGCCGCGAGAGAATTTTCCGACCTGGCCATAAGGTACGCGTGTGCCCTCCGGGAAGATCAGCACCCAGACGCCATCCTTGAGGAGTTCGTCGCCCTTCTTGGCGATTTCCCGCAGTGCGGCTTTAGGGTTATCGCGGTCAATGGCAATGGGGCGCAGCATCGCCATGGCCCAGCCGAAGAACGGCACGTAGAGCAACTCACGCTTGAGGACCTGGCTCAGTGGTTCGAAATACGCCGACAGGAAGAAAGTCTCCCAGGTGCTCTGATGGTTGGAGATGATCACACAGGGCGTTTTCGGTACGTTTTCTGCGCCAGTCACTTCAACCTGGATGTTCAGGAACACCTTGGTCAGCCAGATGGCGCAGCGGCACCAATAGACGTTGATGAAGCGATAGCGAGCTTTGAACGGCAGAAAAGGCGCAATGAAAAAGCTCAATGTGCACCACAGCAAAGAGCTGGTGCCCAGCAACAGGTAAAAGAAGAAGGTCCTGATTGCCTGCATGATCGACATAGTTACGTTTACCGTACGGGCAGGTGCCCGCTCCTTGAGCGTCCTGAACCTGATGAGCTAATTGTTCAGTGAAGTGCTGTTGTGGATAAGTTCTGCGGCAACCGCCGCCAGATCGTCAAAAATCAACGTGCCTGCCGGCACTCCGCCGTCCATCGTTTTACGGCCTTTGCCGGTCATCACCAACACAGGCTGAGAATCGACGGCCAAAGCGGCCTGCAGGTCACCTTTACTGTCGCCCACGAACCAGAGACCTTTGGGGTCTACTGCGTAATGAGTGGCGATGGCTTGCAGCATGCCGGGTTTGGGCTTGCGGCAGTTGCAGCCATCGTCTGGCCCATGTGGGCAATAGACAATCAAACCGATCTCGCCACCCTGCTCTGCCACCAGCTCGCGCAAGCGCGCATGCATGGCGTCCAGCATGGCCAGATCATAATAGCCTCGGGCAATGCCCGACTGGTTGGTGGCGACGGCCACCGTCCAGCCAGCCTTGCTCAGATCTGCGATAGCCTTGATCGAGCCGGGAATGGGCACCCACTCCTTCACTGACTTTATGTAAGCATCGGAGTCATGGTTAATGACTCCGTCTCGATCAAGTATCAGCAGTTTCACCATCCACCCCTTCTCAGCCCAGCAGCGAGATATCGGCAACGCCAAGGAACAGGCCGCGCAAACGCGACAACAAGGCATAGCGGTTGGCGCGCACATTGGCGTCTTCCGCGTTGACCATTACCGCTTCGAAGAATGCATCGACCGGCTCACGCAACATCGCCAGACGCGCCAGCGATTCGCTGTACTGACGCTCGGCAGCCATCGGCTGGACCGCGTGGTCAGCCTGCTGGATGGCCGAGTACAGCGAGAACTCGTTGGCGTTGTCGAAGTACTTGGGCTCGACGGTCTGGGCAATGCTGCCCTCGGCCTTGCTCAACAAGTTCGATACACGTTTGTTCACTGCGGCCAGTGCTGCGGCCTGTGGCAGTTTGCGGAAGGCCTGGACTGCCTGGACGCGTTGATCGAAATCCAGCGCCGAAGCCGGTTGCAGGGCACGCACCGAAAGGTACACCGCCACGTCGACGCCTTCGTCTTCATAGCGCGCACGCAGACGATCGAAGATGAAGTCGAGCACCTGTTCCGCCAGACCGGCTGGCTTGATCTTCGCGCCGAACTGCGTGACGGCGAACTTCACCGTTTCGATCAGGTTCAGGTCGAGCTTCTTCTCGATCAGAATACGCAGGATACCCAACGCAGCACGACGCAGCGCATACGGGTCTTTGCTGCCGGTGGGCAGCATGCCGATACCGAAGATACCGACCAGCGTGTCGAGCTTGTCGGCAATCGCCACCGCAGCACCGGTCAGTGTGGTTGGCAGTTCGGCACCTGCGCCACGCGGCATGTACTGCTCGTTGAGCGCCAGTGCGACATCTTCAGGCTCGCCGTCGGCCTTGGCGTAGTAGTAACCGGCGATACCCTGCATTTCCGGGAACTCGCCGACCATTTCGCTCGACAGGTCGCACTTGGACAGCAGACCAGCCCGTGCAGCACGCTGGGCGTCGCCGCCAATGCGTGGGGCGATGTAGGCAGCCAGTTTCGAGACACGCTCGGCCTTGTCGAACACGCTGCCCAACTGCGCCTGGAACACGACGTTCTTCAGGCGATCGTTGAAGGTTTCCAGCTTCTGCTTCTTGTCCTGCTTGAAGAAGAACTCGGCGTCGGTCAGGCGTGGACGAACCACCTTCTCGTTACCGGCAACGATTTGCGCCGGGTCCTTGCTCTCGATGTTGGCCACGGTGATAAAGCGCGGCAACAGCTTGCCGTCGACATCCAGCAGGCAGAAGTATTTCTGGTTGTCCTGCATGGTAGTAATCAGCGCTTCCTGAGGTACTTCCAGGAAGCGCTCTTCGAATGAACACACCAGCGGAACCGGCCATTCGACCAGACCGGCCACTTCGTCCAGCAGGCTTGGCGGCACGATGGCGGTGCCTTCCTGTTGGGTGGCCAGCTCGTCGACGCGCTTGCTGATGATCTGCCGACGTTCGTTGAAGTCGGCCAGCACATGAGCGGCGCGCAGGTCACTGAGGTAACCGGCAGGCGAAGAAATACGCACGTCTTGCGGGTGATGGAAGCGATGACCGCGCGAATGACGACCCGCGCTCTGGGCAAGGATCGTGCAGTCCACCACCTGATCACCGAACAGCATCACCAGCCACTGGGTCGGACGCACGAACTCTTCCTTGCGGGCACCCCAGCGCATGCGCTTGGCAATCGGCAGGTCGTTCAGCGAGTCTTCGACGATAGTCGGCAGCAGCGACGTGGTCGGCTTGCCGAGGATGGTCTGGCTGTAGCGCAGTTTCGGGCCGCTCTGATCGATTTCGCTCAGATCGACGCCGCACTTCTTGGCGAAGCCCAGGGCGGCCTGAGTCGGGTTACCGTCGGCATCGAACGCTGCCTGACGCGGTGGGCCGTCGAGGTTGACGCTGCGATCCGGTTGTTGCGTGGCCAGTGCGGTAATCAGCACGGCCAGACGACGCGGTGCGGCGTAGACCTGTTTGGCGCTGTAGGTCAGACCTGCGCCTGCGAGGCCTTTTTCAATACCGGCGAGAAACGCATCGGCCAGGGAAACGAGGGTCTTGGGTGGCAGTTCTTCAGTGCCCAGTTCGACCAGAAAATCTTGAGCACTCATTGCGCTGCCTCCAGCTTGGCCAACACTTCATCGCGTAGATCGGGTGGCGCCATCGGGAAGCCGAGACGGGCCCGAGCCTGCAGGTAGGCCTGAGCCACCGAACGGGCCAGCGTGCGTACGCGCAGGATGTACTGCTGACGCGCTGTCACGGAAATCGCGCGACGGGCATCCAGCAGGTTGAAGGTGTGCGAGGCCTTGAGGACCATTTCGTAGCCGGGCAATGGCAGCTCCAGCTCGATCAGGCGTGCGGCTTCGCTTTCGTAGAAGTCGAACAGCTCGAACAGTTTGTCGACGTTGGCGTGTTCGAAGTTGTAGGTCGACTGCTCCACCTCGTTCTGGTGGAACACATCGCCGTAAGTCACTTTGCCGAACGGGCCGTCAGCCCAGACCAGATCGTAGACCGAGTCCACGCCCTGCTGGTACATCGCCAGACGCTCAAGACCGTAAGTGATTTCGCCGGTAACCGGGTAGCACTCCAGGCCGCCGACCTGCTGGAAGTAGGTGAACTGCGAGACTTCCATACCGTTGAGCCAGATCTCCCAGCCCAGGCCCCAGGCACCCAGCGTCGGCGATTCCCAGTTGTCTTCGACGAAACGCACGTCGTGCACCAGCGGATCGAGGCCGATGTGCTTGAGCGAGCCCAGGTACAGTTCCTGGAAGTTGTCCGGGTTGGGCTTGAGAATCACCTGAAACTGATAGTAATGCTGCAGGCGGTTCGGGTTTTCGCCGTAGCGGCCGTCAGTCGGGCGACGGCTTGGCTGTACGTAAGCGGCGTTCCAGGTTTCCGGGCCTACGGCGCGCAGAAACGTGGCAGTGTGGAACGTGCCGGCGCCTACTTCCATATCGTAGGGCTGAAGTACCACGCAACCTTGTTCTGCCCAGTATTGCTGGAGGGCGAGGATCAAGTCTTGGAAGGTACGCACGGCTGGCGTAGGCTGGCTCACAAATTTCACCTGTGCTGGGCTGCGATTCAAAGAGCGGGAGTATACCCGATTCGGCCGCACGTCCACTCCTTGGGAGCCCTATGACACGCTGCTTTTGGTGCAACGAAGACCCTCTGTACATCGCTTATCACGATCAGGAGTGGGGAGTGCCGCTGCGCGATGCGCAGAAGCTCTTCGAGTTGCTTTTGCTCGAAGGGTTCCAGGCCGGGCTGTCGTGGATCACGATTCTCAAGCGGCGGGCGCGTTATCGCGAAGTGCTGCACGGCTTTGACGTCGAGCGCCTGGCGCAACTGAGTGATGCCGAAATAGATGCGCTGATGCTTGATCCGAGCATCATCCGCAACCGCCTCAAGCTCAAGGCGGTGCGCACCAATGCGCGGGCCTGGCTGGCACTGGAAGACCCGGTCGCGCTGCTCTGGTCGTTTGTCGGCGGTACTCCGAAGATCAATCACTTCAAGGATCGCAGCGAAGTCCCGGCGATTACCGCCGAGGCCGAAGCGATGAGCAAGGCACTGAAAAAGGCCGGTTTCACCTTTGTCGGGCCGACCATCTGTTACGCCTACATGCAGGCCAGCGGCATGGTCATGGACCACACTGTCGATTGCGATCGGTATGCGATCCTGAGCCGCTGACGGTTACACTACCCGCCTCGAGAATCTGGGAGTCATCTGTGGATAAGTTCAAAGGCGCCGTAATGGTCGGGGCGTTGCGATTGTTTGCGCTGTTGCCGTGGCGCGCCGTGCAGTGGGCAGGCACCGCGATTGGCTGGCTGATGTGGAAGTTGCCCAACCGTTCGCGGGAAGTGGCACGGATCAACCTGTCCAAGTGCTTCCCAGAGTTGAGCGAGCCGGAGCTGGAAAAGCTGGTCGGCCGTAGCCTCATGGACATCGGCAAGACCTTGACCGAAAGCGCTTGTGCGTGGATCTGGCCTGCGCAGAAATCGATCAACCTGGTGCGTGAAGTCGAAGGGCTTGATGTGCTCAAGGACGCGCTGGCTTCCGGCAAGGGCGTGGTTGGCATCACCAGTCACCTCGGCAACTGGGAAGTGCTCAATCACTTCTACTGCAGCCAGTGCAAGCCGATCATTTTCTATCGTCCACCCAAGCTGAAAGCCGTGGATGACTTGTTGCGCAAGCAGCGTGTGCAGTTGGGCAACCGGGTGGCGGCGTCGACCAAGGAAGGCATTCTCAGCGTCATCAAAGAAGTGCGCAAAGGCGGTTCTGTGGGTATTCCGGCCGATCCGGAGCCGGCTGAATCTGCGGGTATCTTCGTTCCCTTCTGCGGCACCCAGGCGCTGACCAGCAAGTTTGTGCCGAACATGCTGGCGGGCGGCAAGGCAGTGGGTGTGTTCCTGCACGCCATGCGCCTGCCGGATGGTTCGGGCTACAAAGTAGTGCTGGAAGCCGCCCCCGAAGCCATGTACAGCACCGACACCGAAACCTCTGCAGCGGCGATGAGCAAAGTGGTCGAGAAATACGTGCGAGCCTACCCGAGCCAGTACATGTGGACCATGAAACGCTTCAAGAAACGCCCGCCAGGTGAGGCGCGCTGGTACTAGAAAAGACTGGACGCGGAGCGTCCGCAACGGCGTGCCCATGCGAGCATGGGCACGATAGTGTTTCCCTCAACTGGCCGCCGCAATCAACCCGCGCCGTTCCAGCGCCACTTGCGTCCCCTCTGGACTCATCCGCACCAGGTTCACCGGGATGGATTTGGCCGCAGGGGTGTTGCCGTGTTTATCCCGATTGGCCAGTGGCAGCAGGCCGTTGGTTTCCGGGTAGTACGCTGCGCAGCAACCCTGCGGCACGTCGTAGGGTATGACTTTGAAACCCGCTGCACGCCGCGCCGTGGTGGGGTCGAGCGCCGTCTGAAACTCGATGTAATCCCCGGCCTTGAGCCCCAGGCGTTCGATGTCCTGCGGGTTGAGCATCACTACCATGCGGTCGCCAAAGATGTCCCGATAACGGTCATCGTTGGAATAAACCGTGGTATTGAACTGGTCATGGCTGCGGATCGTCATCAACTGCAAATGCTCCGCTCCCGGTGGCGTATCGTCTTCGTCGTAGACGCCTTCGGGAAAGAGGAAGTTGGCCTTGCCCGACTCGGTGTCCCACTTGCGCTCACTGGCGGCATTGGGCAAACGGAAACCTCCGGGTTCAAGGATGCGCTGATTGAAATCGTAAAACTGCTCAGGCAGTACTTCTTCGATCTTGTCGCGAATCCTGGCGTAGTCGCCCACATAGCTGTCCCAGTCCACCTTGGGATTGGGCGCAAGCGTCGCTTTGGCGATACCGGCGATGATGGCGACTTCGGAAATCAGATGTTTTGACGCAGGCTCAAGCATACCGGTCGAGCCGTGCACCATCGACATAGAGTCCTCCACCGTAATGGTTTGCGCCACACCGTTCTGCAGGTCGCGTTCCGAACGCGCCACGCAAGGCAGCAGAAAGGCCTTCTGTCCATGTACCGTCGCACTGCGGTTGAGCTTGGTGTTGACCAGCACCGTCATTTTCAGGCGGCTGACGGTCGGGCAGATCACATCAGTGTCCGGAATGGCGCGGAAGAAATTGCCGCCCATGGAAATGAGTGCTTCCACCTCGCCACGCAACAGGGCTTCGCAGGTCTGTGCCACGGCATGGCCTTTTTTTCTGGACGCCTCGAAACCGAACACCTTGCTCATGCTGGCCAGAAACGGTTCGCCGGCCTTTTCATAGATGCCCATCGTCCTGTCGCCCTGCACGTTGGAGTGTCCACGTACCGGGCAAGCCCCCGCACCGAGCTTGCCGATGTTGCCGCGCAACAGCAGCAGGTTGATGATCTGCTGCATCGCATCACCGCCACGCTTGTGCTGAGTGACGCCCATCCCCCAGCAGCAGATGACCCCCTTCGAGCGCTTATAAACCGTAGCCACCTCTTCGATGGCCTGACGCGTCAGACCTGAATGGCGCTCGATGATTTCCCACGGCAACTGTCGGCAATAGTCAGCGTACTGCTCAAAGCCATGGGTGTGTTCTTCAATGAATGCCACATCAAGGACACGCGGCAGGTTTTCACGCTGCGCCACGTCATCGGCTTCGATCACGGCCTTGCAAACGCCTTGCAGGGCGATCATGTCGCCGCCGATCCTGACCTGATGGTACTGCGAGCTGATTTCCACCCCATGCAGACTGAGCATGTCGCGCGGGTCCTGCGGGGCCGCAAAGCGTACCAGCGCCCTTTCCCGCAGAGGGTTGAACGAGATGATGCTGGCACCCCGTTTTGCGGCCGCGTGCAGCTCGGACATCATGCGCGGGCTGTTGGTCCCGGGGTTCTGGCCGATGATGAAAATCGCGTCGGCGTTCTCGAAATCTTCCAGCGTCGTGGTGCCTTTGCCAACCCCGATCGACTCGGGCAGCGCCGCAGTGGTGGTTTCATGGCACATGTTCGAGCAGTCAGGGAAGTTGGCCATGCCGTACAGCCGACCGAACAGCTGATACAGAAAGGCGGCTTCGTTCGACGTGCGCCCGGAGGTGTACAGCTCCAGCTTCCACGGATCGCTCAGGCCGCGCAGCTCTTCGCCGATCTCGGCGAACGCTTCGTCCCAGGTGACGGGCAGGTATTTGTCAGTGGCGGCGTCGTAGCGCATCGGCTCGGTGATACGGCCTTCTGCTTCCAGCTCGTGATCGCTCCAGGTCGCCAGTTCGCTGACCGTATGCCGGGCGAAAAACTCAGGCGTCACGCGTTTTTTGGTCGATTCCCAGGCCAATGCCTTGGCACCGTTCTCGCAGTATTCAAATGTGTGCGGTTTCTTTGGGTCCGGCCAGGAGCAGCTGGGGCAATCGAAGCCGCCAGGCTTGTTCATGGACATCAGCGTGCGGTTGCCCTTGATCAGCACATGCTGGTGCAACAGGTGCTTGTTGACCGCACTGAGTGCCGGCCAGCCACCTGCTGGTGTGCCGTCGGTTTGTGAGCCCTGAAGGGGGACTTTGGATTCAGGCATTGCGTATGTTCTCTCTGGTAACGCCCGTCAAAGGCAAAGCGCGCGTATGTGTGATACGCGCGCTCAGAGAGAATTCGTCCGAGTCGACGAGCGTCGCCGACCAGACAGGTCGGCAAGAGGTTCAGTCAGGGGGCAGGCTGTTCAGGGCCTGTTCAGAAAAAGGTCAACCCCACCTGAAACAGCCGCTCAACTTCCCGGATGCACTTTTTATCCACAAGGAACATGATCACATGGTCACCGGATTCGATAACGGTGATGTCGTGAGCGATAAGCACCTGTTCGTCGCGGATGATCGCACCGATTGCCGTGCCGGTCGGCAGGTTGATGTCCTTGATGGCGCGACCGACCACTTTGCTGGATTTCGGGTCGCCGTGCGCGACGACCTCGATGGCTTCGGCTGCACCGCGCCGCAACGAGTGCACGCTGACGATATCGCCCCGTCGCACATGAGCCAGCAGCGTGCCGATGGTTGCCAGCTGCGGGCTGACCGCCACATCAATCTCACCGCCCTGGACCAGATCGACGTAGGCCGGGTTGTTGATCAGGGTCATCACCTTGCGTGCGCCCAGGCGTTTGGCCAGCAGCGACGACATGATGTTGGCTTCATCGTCGTTGGTCAGCGCCAGGAACAGGTCGGTATTGCTGATGTTTTCTTCCAGCAGCAAATCACGATCCGATGAACTGCCCTGTAGCACCACCGTACTGTCCAGGTGCTCCGATAGATAGCGGCAGCGCGCCGGGTTCACTTCGATAATCTTTACCTGATAGCGGCTTTCAATGGCTTCAGCCAGACGCTCGCCGATGTTGCCACCGCCTGCGATGACGATGCGCTTGTAGTTCTCGTCCAGACGCCTCAGCTCACCCATCACTGCACGAATATCCGCCTTGGCGGCAATGAAGAACACCTCGTCGTCGGCTTCGATGACCGTATCGCCGTGGGGCAGGATCGCCCGGTCGCGCCGATAGATCGCCGCGATACGGGTGTCGACATTGGGCATGTGTGCGCGCAACTGGCGCAGTTGCTGGCCTACCAATGCGCCGCCGTAATAGGCTTTGACCGCGACCAGTTGCGCCTTGCCTTCGGCGAAATCGATGACCTGTAGCGCGCCGGGATACTCGATCAGACGTTTGATGTAGTTGGTGACGACCTGCTCCGGACTGATCAACACGTCGACCGGGATCGCGTTTTTATCGAACAGGCCAGCGCGTGTCAGGTACGCCGCTTCACGGATGCGCGCGATCTTGGTCGGCGTGTGGAACAGCGTGTGGGCCACCTGGCAGGCGATCATGTTGGCTTCGTCGCTGCTGGTCACCGCAACCAGCATGTCGGCGTCGTCCGCACCCGCTTGGCGCAGCACTGCCGGATAGGAGCCCTTGCCCTGCACGGTACGGATGTCCAGGCGGTCGCCCAGATCGCGCAACCGGTCGCCATCGGTGTCGACCACGGTAATGTCGTTGGCTTCGCCCGCCAGATGCTCGGCCAGCGTACCGCCTACCTGACCAGCACCCAGAATGATGATTTTCACCTGCTTACTCCCGCGCCGCCTCGACCTTGATCCGCTATCTTGATCAGTTTGGCGTAGTAGAAACCATCGTGGCCGCCTTGCTGGGCCAGCAACTGGCGACCATGGGCTTGCTTGATACCTGCGGGTGGCTGTCCGGCCTGCCCGGCGATATCCAGTTCTCTGGCCCCGGAGGTGCGGGCCAGAAACGCCTCGATGACTTCGGTATTTTCGGTCGGTAGCGTCGAACAGGTTGCGTACACCAGCATGCCGCCTACTTGCAGCGTAGGCCACAACGCGTCAAGCAGTTCGCCCTGCAGGCTGGCAAGCGCGGCGATGTCATCCAGTTGGCGGGTCAGCTTGATGTCCGGGTGGCGACGGATTACACCCGTCGCCGAGCACGGGGCGTCGAGCAGGATGCGCTGGAACGGCTTGCCGTCCCACCACTGCGCCGTCTCGCGGGCGTCGGCAGCGATCAGCTCGGCGTCCAGCCCCAGACGATCAAGGTTTTCACGCACGCGCACCAGACGCTTGGCTTCCAGATCCACCGCCACCACGCCGTCCAGTTGCGGCTGTACTTCGAGCAAATGGCAGGTCTTGCCGCCCGGCGCGCAGCAGGCATCGAGTACCCGTTGCCCGGGGGCCAGTTCCAGCAGGTCGGCGGCCAGCTGCGCGGCTTCATCCTGCACGCTGATCCAGCCTTCGGCAAAACCGGGCAGCGAGCGCACATCGCACGGCTCGGCGAGGACGATGCCGTCCTGACTGAAGGTGCACGCGCTGGCTTGCAGGCCGGCAGTGTCGAGCAGTTCGAGGTATTGATCGCGACGGTTATGGCGTCGGTTGACGCGCAAAATCATCGGCGGGTGCGCATTGTTGGCAGCGCAGATGGCTTCCCACTGCTCCGGCCACGCTGCTTTCAGGGCTTTTTGCAGCCAGCGCGGGTGGGCGGTGCGCACCACCGGGTCGTGTTCCAGCTCGATCAACAGTGCCTCGCCATCACGTTGCGCATTGCGCAGCACGGCGTTGAGCAAGCCTTTGGCCCACGGCTTTTTCAATTTGTCGGCGCAGCCAACGGTTTCACCAATGGCCGCATGCGCAGGAATCCGGCTGTAAAACAGCTGGTAAAGACCCACCAGCAACAAGGCTTCAACGTCCGCATCAGCGGCCTTGAAGGGCTTTTGCAACAGTTTGGCTGCCAGTGCCGACAGGCGTGGCTGCCAGCGTGCGGTGCCGAACGCCAGATCCTGAGTCAGGCCTCGATCACGCAACTCGACTTTGTCCAGTTGAGCAGGCAACGAACTGTTCAGCGACGCTTTTCCGCTGAGCACGGCAGCCAATGCCTTGGCGGCGGCCAGACGCGGGTTCATTGGCCCAGCACCGTGCCGATGGCGAATTTCTCGCGACGGCTGTTGAACAGATCAGCAAAATTCAGCGGCTTGCCGCCCGGCAGTTGCAGACGTGTCAGGCGCAGGGCGTTCTTGCCGCAGGCGACGATCAGGCCGTCCTTGGTGGCGCTGAGGACAGTTCCTGGTACGCCCTGCCCTTCGGCCAGATCGGCTGTCAGCACTTTCAGGGTTTCTTCGTTCAGCGTGCTGTGGCAGATCGGCCACGGGTTGAAGGCGCGTATCAGGCGTTCCAGCTCATCGGCCGGACGTGTCCAGTCGAGACGCGCCTCATCCTTGTTCAATTTATGAGCGTAATTGGCCAGGCTGTCGTCCTGAACCTCGCCGACCAGCGAACCATCTGCCAGCCCCGCAATGGCCTGCAACACCGCTGGTGGGCCGAGTTCAGCCAGACGGTCATGCAGCGTGCCACCGGTGTCCTGTGCGGTGATCGGGGTGACGGCCTTGAGCAGCATCGGCCCGGTGTCCAGACCTGCTTCCATTTGCATCACGGTCACACCGCTTTCGGCATCGCCGGCCTGCACCGCGCGCTGAATCGGCGCCGCGCCGCGCCAGCGTGGCAGCAGCGACGCATGGCTGTTAATGCAGCCCAGACGCGGGATATCCAGCACCACCTGCGGCAGAATCAAGCCGTAGGCGACCACCACCATCAAATCAGGCTTGAGCGCAGCCAGTTCTGCCTGCGCGTCAGGGGCGCGCAGCGTGGGCGGCTGCATGACCGGGATATCATGCTGCAGTGCCAGTTGCTTGACCGGGCTGGGCATCAGCTTTTGTCCACGACCGGCCGGGCGATCAGGCTGGGTGTACACGGCGACGATCTGGTAAGGGCTGTCGAGCAGGGCCTTGAGGTGTTCGGCGGCAAATTCCGGGGTGCCGGCGAAGACGATGCGCAGTGGCTCAGTCATGGGCTTCTCGTTCTAAAAAAACAAAAAGGCCTTGTGCAGGCCTTTTGGAGGGACGAAGGATCAAGCGTTCAGCTTGTGCTGTTTCTCGAGTTTTTTCTTGATCCGGTCGCGCTTGAGGTTAGAGAGGTAATCAACGAACAGCTTGCCGTTCAGGTGATCGCACTCATGCTGGATACAGATGGCGAGCAGGCCTTCGGCAACCATTTCGTAAGGCTTGCCGTCACGGTCCAGCGCCTTGACGCGGACCTTTTGCGGGCGGTCGACGTTTTCGTAGAAACCGGGTACCGACAGGCAGCCTTCCTGGTACTGATCCATTTCATCGGTCAGTTTTTCGATTTCAGGATTGATGAAGACCATCGGTTCGCTGCGGTCTTCGCTCAGGTCCATGACAACCACACGCTTGTGGACATTGACCTGCGTGGCAGCCAACCCGATGCCGGGCGCTTCGTACATGGTTTCAAACATGTCGTCGACCAACTGGCGAATGCCTTCGTCTACCATCGCCACAGGTTTGGCGATGGTGCGCAGGCGCGAATCGGGAAATTCGAGGATGTTTAGAATGGCCATATACGTAAGAGCTGCACTGTTAAGGTAAAGTCAGTGTCGGGTGCCGGGCTCGGGAGTTCAAGGCTGGCAGCCCAGGACAGGACTCTAGGGTTCGCGTGAGGCAACATGATAAAGGGATTCACCGCATGAGGAAATCACTACTCGCCCTGCTGCTGTTGACCGCCAGCGGTCTTGCTCAGGCGCAAGTGCAACTCAGGGAAGGCTATCCGCAAAGCTACACCGTTGTCGCCGGGGACACACTCTGGGACATTTCCGGCAAGTTTTTGCGTGAACCGTGGAAATGGCGCGAGATATGGCGGGCCAATCCGCAAGTCCATGATCCCGACCTGATCTACCCCGGTGACACCCTCGCGCTGACCTGGGTCGATGGTCAGCCGCGCGTGACGCTCAACCGCGGCGAGTCGCGTGGCACCATTAAATTGTCACCGCGTGTGCGCAGTACGCCAATGGTCGAGGCCATTCCAAGCATTCCGCTGGGCGCAATCAACGCTTTCCTGATCAGCAATCGCATCGTCGACAATGCCGAGCAGTTCGAAAAGGCCCCCTACATCGTCGCGGGCAATGCCGAGCGCGTGCTCAGCGGCAGTGGTGACCGGGCCTATGCACGGGGCACGCTGGACCCGGCGCACACCGTCTACGGCATTTTCCGACAGGGCAAGACCTACACCGACCCACAGACCAAGGAAGTGCTGGGCATCAACGCGGATGACATCGGCAGCGCTGAGGTGGTTGCCACCGAGGGAGACGTCTCGACCCTGGTTTTGCAGCGCTCTACGCAGGAAGTGCGCCTGGGCGACCGTTTGTTCAGCAGCGAGGAGCGAGCGATCAACTCGACTTTCCTGCCCAGCGCCCCGCAAACGCCGATAGAAGGTTTGATTCTGGATGTCCCACGCGGCGTGACCCAGGTCAGCGTGCTGGATGTGGTCACCCTCAACAAAGGCAAACGTGACGGCCTGGCTGAGGGCAACGTGCTGGCGATCTACAAAACCAGCGAGACAGTGCGTGACCGAATCACCGGTGAACAGGTGAAAATCCCTGACGAACGGTCTGGCCTGCTCATGGTTTTCCGTACGTACGACAAGCTTAGTTACGCCTTGGTCCTGCAAGCCAACCGATCTTTGGCCATCATGGACAAGGTTCGAAATCCTTAAAGGTATGTTTCAGTTCTGCGACGGATTTGTGTGACGAGCCAGACACTTATCAAATTGTTGTCAACAGAGTTATCCACAGGTTTGTGCATCATCTGAGATGCACAATGGATCAGGGACGATCTCATGCCACTGTTCGAAAATGCCCTCTCTTCGCCAGCAGAGCTGGAAGCCCGTCTGCGCATGCATCGCTTGCCCGAGATAGGATCGAAACGCTTTTCCAGGCTGATCGAAGCCTTCGGTTGTGCGTCGTCTGCGCTAAGCGCACCGGCCAGTGCGTGGCGTGCACTGGGCATTCCAGGTGCCTGTGCCGAGGCGCGTCGAGCCCCTTCTGTCAGGGACGGTGCCAGTGCTGCATTGGCCTGGCTGGAGTGTCCGGCCCAGCATTTGCTTATGTGGGACGACCCTTGCTACCCCGCGCTGCTGGCCGAGATCGCCGACCCACCGCCGCTGATCTTCATTGCCGGCGACCCTTCTATCCTTGAGCGTCCGCAGCTCGGAATGGTCGGTAGTCGTCGCGCTTCCAGACCCGGGCTGGACACTGCCAGAGCTTTTGCGCGCAGCCTGGCGGGTGCCGGTTTTGTGATCACCAGCGGTCTGGCGCGCGGCATTGACGGGGCCGCGCATCAGGGCGCACTGGATGTCGGTGGGCATACAATTGGCGTACTGGGCACCGGGCTCGAAAAACTTTATCCACAGCAGCATCGTGCGCTCGCAGCGCAGATGGCGGCGCAAGGTGGCGCGGTGATTTCCGAGTTCCCGCTGGACGCTGAACCACAGCCCAGCAACTTCCCGCGGCGCAACCGAATCATCAGCGGCCTGTCGCTCGGCGTGCTGGTGGTCGAGGCCAGTGTTGCCAGCGGCTCGTTGATTACCGCGCGACTGGCCGCCGAGCATGGGCGAGAGGTGTATGCGATACCGGGTTCGATTCACCACCCGGGTGCCAAGGGCTGCCACCAGTTGATACGCGACGGCGCAACGCTGGTCGAGACCGTTGAGCACATTCTTGAAGGCTTGCAGCACTGGAAGAGCGTTGCGCCCGCTGCACCGCCCGAGACACCTGCCAAACCGGTGCCCTGCGACCATCCACTTCTGGCGCTGCTGCACGCCGCGCCGCATACCAGTGAGGGGTTATCGGTCTCCAGCGGCTGGCCATTGCCCAAGGTATTGGCGGGCCTGACCGAGCTGGAACTGGACGGCAGAATAAGCTGTGAAGCGGGGCGATGGTTCGCCAGAGCGCCCTGAGGTTAAACTGCCGTCAGGATTTAGCGGAGAGACAAACAATGGTCAGCAGTTGGCGTGTGCAACAAGCCGCTCAGAATATTCGAGCCGGTGCGGTGATTGCTTACCCGACCGAGGCAGTCTGGGGCCTGGGGTGTGATCCATGGGATGAAGAAGCGGTTTATCGTTTGCTGGCGATCAAGTCACGGCCAGTGGAAAAAGGCCTGATCCTGATCGCCGACAACATTCGCCAGTTCGACTTTCTGTTTGAAGACTTTCCCGAATTGTGGCTCGACCGCATGGCCAGCACCTGGCCGGGGCCCAATACCTGGCTGGTGCCGCATCAGAACCTGCTGCCCGAGTGGATCACCGGCATTCATGAAACCGTGGCGCTGCGCGTCACCGACCACCCTACGGTGCGCGAACTGTGCGCGTTGGTCGGCCCGTTGATTTCCACATCGGCCAACCCGGCAGGTCGTCCGGCTGCCCGTTCGCGGCTGCGCGTCGAACAGTACTTCCGGGGTCAGATCGACGGTGTGCTGGGCGGCAGCCTGGGCGGCCGCCGAAACCCCAGCGTGATCCGTGATATCGCGACCGGCCAGGTCATGCGCGCTGGCTGACGCTGGCTCAGGGAATCAAAATGGTCGAGCCAGTGGTGCGCCGAGCGGACAGCTCGGTTTGCGCCTTGGCGGCGTCCTTCAAGGCGTACTGCTGAATGTTGTCGACCTTGAGTTTGCCGCTGGCGAGCATGTCGAACAGCTCGTCAGCCATGGCCTGCAGGTTCTGCGCATTGTTCGCGTAGGTGCCCAGCGTCGGGCGGGTGACATACACCGAGCCTTTTTGCGCCAGAATCCCCAGATTCACGCCCGAGACCGGTCCGGACGCATTGCCGAAGCTCACCACCAGCCCGCGTGGTGCCACGCTGTCGAGCGAGGTCAGCCAGGTGTCCTGCCCTACGCCATCGTAGACCACCGGGCACTTCTTGCCGTCGGTGAGTTCCAGCACACGTTTGGCGACGTCTTCGTGGCTGTAGTCGATGGTTTCCCAGGCACCCAGCGCCTTGGCGTGAGCGGCCTTCTCTGGTGAACTGACCGTGCCGATCAGTTTCGCGCCCAATGCCTTGGCCCACTGACAGGCCAATGAGCCGACACCACCAGCCGCCGCATGAAACAGAATGATCTCGCCCGGCTTCACCAGATAGGTCTGGCGCAGCAGGTATTGCACGGTCAGGCCCTTGAGCATCAACGCAGCGGCCTGCTCGAAACTGACCGAGTCCGCCAGCTTCACCAGATTCGCCTCAGGCAGCACATGCAACTCGCTGTACGCGCCCAAAGGCCCGGTGCCGTAGGCAACACGATCACCGACCTTGAAGCGCGTCACCTCATCGCCCACCGCCTCGACCACACCCGCCCCTTCAGCACCGAGCCCTGAAGGCAACTCAGGCGCTGGATACAGCCCGCTACGGTAATAGGTATCAATGAAATTCAGGCCAATGGCCTTGTTGCGCACAACCACCGCCTGCGGCCCCGGAGCCTCCGGCTCGAAATCGACATATTCAAGAACCTCGGGTCCTCCGACAGTGCTGAACTGGATACGCTTTGCCATGTGCTCTCTCCGTGATGGTGACCCAATATCTTATGCGTCAGACAAACAAAAGTAGCACGCTGCGTGGCCGTTAAAACGAAAGCACTGCGTGGCTTTCAGCTTTGGGAGCTTCGAGAAAGGACAGACAGGAAGTCTTCGATCAGCGCATCACCCGTTGCGCTTTTTGATTCCAGGCTCACCATCGATGGAAAGTCCTCATAGGCTAGGAAAAAGGCTTCGCCTCTTATCTGCACGTCCCAGACGCGCACATCCACAGCGTCGGACTTCGAAGTAACGGTGCCTCCCAGCAGGCCGAGGATAATCTCGGCATATCGGGGAAACCCCTCCCAATCGACTTCCGCTGAAAGACTGAGGCACGAATGGCCAGAGTGCATTTTTTCGATAGCCATAGCGTTTAAAATATTTGAATTCGTCATTAGAAAATATCCTCCCCTCCTGCTCGCGTAGCACTGTCTATGATTTGCTCGAAAGTCTTTCCTTTGTTAATCAAGTCGTCAAACGTAGGTCCTATTGGATTTCCGTATTTATTCATGTTCCGAGCATTAATGGTTTCCAGCAGCTCCGGAGGAGTAAATTTACGGTACTCAATTTTAAGGTTCGTTCTCGCTTCATAAGCGTGTTTTGCTATCTCTTCAAGATCCATGCCACTCGCTCTCATGCGATTAATGGTCTTTTTTAGCTCATAAACCGCTCTTACATAGTTTTGCCGAAGTGGTGGCAAATAGCCGAAGTCACCATCTGCTCTAGAATTAACAGTGTCCCACTCAGTTGATTCATTTTTAAAATCATTCTTGCTGTATTGGGTTTTAGGCTGGAAGTCTGGGTGTTTTAATAATTTCTCTATATTTTTTGCTAACTAGTCAGCCAGTTGCTTGTTTGATATCTCTGCCTGAAGTTGAGCGCTACGAGCCATAATGTCATCGGCAGAGCTCTGTAAGCTATTTTTTATTTTCCCTCGCATTACATAAGTCACGATAGCGGTTAGGAGAAGAGTGATAAGCTGCTCTTGCCCGTTGGCTAGTAGTCTAGAGGCCTCGTCAATCCTAGAGTCTCTGCGAGCGGCAGAGCCGCCAGTTGGATCTAAACCGACAGGCGTGCCATACTCTGCGTTCCATGCTAGTGCTAGACCGTCATGCAGCGTTGCCAAGCAGGCGGGCAGCCCCTCATAAAAGTAATCAGCAATTGCGGAGAGTCCCAAGGCCATGAGAATAACGTTGCCAAGCTGAAAGCCAATACCTCCGCCTATAACAACTCCTGCACCTATTCCCGTTCCATACGCTAAAGCACCGATGGAGCCACCTATAATACTGCCAGCCAGTACGCTGCCACCTACGATCATCGTTACTTCTTTCGCAACTTGAAGTAAAACGTTAATTATTTGGTCGATCTCTATTGATGCCCACCGCCGGCTCAAACTTGTTAATATAATGGGGTAAGATAGGCGCAGAGCTTCTTTAACTGCATCGATTCTGTCTGGACCCATATCGCCAAAAACAGACGTAACGCGAAGACTTACTCTCCTAGTGAAGCCGTGCCATTCATCTTGAGTAGAAGTCCATCCACGATCAAAACTTTGGTTGACGGTATCGAAAGTATCTTTTAGTGTTCGCTCTACGTCATCCCAGTCGAGAGTGTCTGCGAATATTCTCATAGATATATTATGTCCCTATTTGTGTAAAATATTTTCGCATCCTTGCCAGATTATGCTCTACATAAATAATTTATGGTGTGGCTGATTTAAAAAGCATATCGGCCTGCAGAATAATTACTTATCCTTCGCAAAACAAGTCCGCAGTGTGCTTGACATCTCAAATTGATGCGAGCCCCCATCGAACGCTTTCGCCCGACCTTCGTCAACTGCCAGTGCGCTCTGCCGATGGTATGCTACGCGCCAGTTTGCCAGCGCCTCTTGTGCTTAGGGGCTCAGCCGTTTGACGTCAACCGTAAGGGATCTTCATGAGTACCCGTACCGAGGCCGTAAAAGCCTACCTGCTCGACCTGCAAGACCGGATCTGCACCGCGCTCGAGCAGGAAGATGGCAACGCACACTTTGTGGAAGATGCCTGGACGCGTCCGGCGGGCGGCGGTGGTCGCACGCGGGTGATCGAGAATGGCGCGGTCATAGAGAAAGGTGGTGTCAATTTTTCCCACGTGTTCGGCAGCAACCTGCCTCCGTCGGCCAGCGCCCATCGGCCTGAGCTAGCCGGGCGTGGTTTCGAGGCGCTGGGCGTGTCGCTGGTTATCCATCCGCACAGCCCGCATGTGCCGACGTCTCACGCCAACGTGCGGTTTTTCATCGCTGAAAAAGAAGGCGAAGAGCCGGTGTGGTGGTTCGGCGGTGGTTTCGACCTGACGCCTTACTATGGCGTTGAAGAAGACTGCGTGCATTGGCACCGGGTCGCAGAACGGGCCTGCGCGCCCTTCGGCGATGATGTTTACCTGCGTTACAAGGCGTGGTGCGACAGCTACTTCCACCTCAAGCACCGCGACGAGCCGCGCGGCATCGGCGGTCTGTTTTTCGATGACGTGAACCAGTGGGATTTCGACACCAGCTTCGCGTTCATCCGCGCCATCGGCGATGCATTCATCAATGCCTATCTGCCGATCGTGCGGCGTCGCAAGGCTGCGGCTTATACCGTGCAGCAGCGCGAATTTCAGGAATTCCGTCGGGGGCGCTACGTCGAGTTCAACCTGGTGTACGACCGCGGCACGCTGTTCGGTCTGCAATCGGGTGGCCGTACCGAATCGATCCTCATGTCGCTGCCGCCGCAAGTACGCTGGGGCTACGACTGGAAAGCCGCGCCGGGCAGCGAAGAAGCGCGCCTGACTGATTACTTCCTGACTGATCGCGACTGGCTGGCGGACAACTGATGGACCGGTACGTCGTCTTTGGTAACCCTATCGGTCACAGCAAGTCGCCGCTGATTCATCGCCTGTTCGCCGAGCAAACCGGGCAGGCGCTGGATTACCAGACTTCGCTGGCACCGCTGGATAATTTCACCGCGTTTGCCCAGGCGTTTTTCCAGACTGGACGTGGTGCCAACGTGACTGTGCCGTTCAAGGAGGAAGCCTATCGCTTGGCCGACAGCCTGACCGAGCGCGGGCAGCGCGCGGGAGCGGTGAACACCTTGAGCAAGCTCGATGACGGTACGCTGCTGGGTGACAACACCGACGGTGCCGGGCTGGTGCGTGACTTGACGGTCAATTGCGGGCGCAGCCTGCGTGGTCAGCGGGTTCTGTTGCTGGGCGCGGGTGGCGCGGTTCGTGGCGCGCTTGAACCCTTGCTGGCGGAGCAACCCGCAGTGCTGGTGATTGCCAATCGCACCGTTGAAAAAGCCGAACGACTGGCTCAGGAATTTGCGGATATTGGCCCTGTGTTTGCCAGCAGCTTCGACTGGCTTGAAGAACCGGTGGATGTGATCATCAATGCCACCTCTGCCAGTCTGGCCGGAGAGCTGCCACCGATTTCCCCGACCCTTGTCCAGCCTGGTGCGACCTTCTGCTACGACATGATGTACAGCAAAGAGCCCACCGCCTTCTGCCGCTGGGCCACTGAACAGGGTGCGGCGCAGTCGGTTGATGGCTTGGGGATGCTGGTTGAGCAGGCGGCAGAAGCTTTCCTGTTGTGGCGCGGTGTACGGCCGGATTCAGCGCCGGTGCTGGCTGAGTTACGCAGGTTGCTGGCGGCGGGTTGAATCACTGGCACGCTAACTGAACGACTATTTTTCCAACGCTCTGCGTTATCCACAAGGTCTTGCTAAGCCCGCAGATTTGGCTTCTGCCCGGAGGGCGTGGGAGCGAACTTGTTCGCGAAGACGGTGTTTCATACGATGAATTTCGGCGATCATACCGGCCCTTTCGCGAACAAGTTCGCTCCCACGGCCTTCGGCCAGAATCCAAAGCTGGCTTGCGTATAACGCTGAACGCAGAGCGTCAGTACGATGAGTTATGGCTCAATCCTCAAACAGAATCGGGCAGTTATCCTGCCCTTCCAGCTTGTGCAATTCCTCGATCACTTGCGGTCTGGCATTGCGCAGGATCAGTAATCGTCCCTGACGGCCCAGACGTCTGGCTTCCTGATGAAGCATTTCCACGCCTGAGTAATCGATGAAGTTAATCTGCTGCGCGTCGATCACCACACGCAGCCCTTCAGTGCGTTGCAGGCGGGTTTGCAGGTAGTGGCTGGCACCGAAAAAGATCGAGCCGCCGACCCGCAGCACGTCCTCGTCGCCTTCGCGCCATTGCTGCACGCGCGGTTGTGAGGTGCGTTTGAGGTAGAAGAACAGCGAAGCCAGCACGCCCGCATAGATCGCGGTTTGCAGCTCCAGCAACAGCGTGGCCAGGCAGGTCAGCGCCATCACGAAAAACTCGGCGCGGCTGACGCGGAACAGTGCGCGAATGCCACGACGGTCCACCAGCCCCCAGCAGATCAGAAGGATCGAGGCCGCCATGGCCGGGATCGGAATGTGCGAAATCAACGAAGCGCCGGCGACCGCGAACAGCGCCACCCACAGCGCCGAAAACACCCCGGCCAACGGCGAACGAGCGCCCGCCTCATAACTCAGCGCTGCACGGGTGAACGAGCCCGCTGACAGATAGCCGGAAAACAGCGAGCCGACCATGTTCGACAGCCCTTGCGCACGGACTTCCTGATTGGCGTTGAGCATCTGCTGCGAACGTGCCGACAGCGAGCGGGCAATCGACAGGCTGTTGACCAGCCCGAGCATGCCCACCGCCACTGCCGTCGGCAGCAGCTTGAGGATCAGCTCAAGGTCCAGCGGCAGCGGGCTGAAAGGCGGCAAATGCCCGACGAAGGCGCTGACCACTCGCACATGCCCGAACATCGCTGGCCAGAGCCAGACCAGCAGGCTGCTCGATACCAGCGCGATCAGCAGCGTCGGCCAGCGCGGCACCCATGATTTGAGGCCGATGCCCAGCGCGAGGGTCAACAGGCCAAGCATCAACGAAGGTTTGTCGAGTTCGCCGCGATGTTCAAGCACGGCGCTCAGGCTTTTGAGTGCGGTGGTCTGGCTTGGAAGATCGATCCCCAGCAAATTGGGCATCTGCCCGAGCGCAATCACGACGGCAGCGCCCAGTGTGAAACCGAGCACCACCGAGTGCGAAACGAAATTCACCAGCGCGCCGAAGCGCATCATCCCCAGTAACAACTGAAAGACACCGGCGATGAACGTCAGCAGCAGGATCAACATGATGTAATCCTGACTGGCCGGAACGGCGAGCGGGCTGACACTGGCATACAGCACGATGGAAATAGCCGCAGTCGGCCCACAGATGAGGTGCCAGGACGAGCCCCACATGCAGGCGATCAGAACAGGAACAATGGCGGCGTACAGACCGTACTCTGGAGGCAGCCCGGCGATCAGTGCGTAAGCGATGGATTGCGGCAGCGCCAGAATCGCACCGCTCAAACCCACCAGCGCATCCCGGCCCACACTGGCGCGGCTCTGCTGTGGCAGCCAAGCCAGAAACGGCAGGAATTTATGGCGATTGAGCCAGCGCATTGGTCCCTCGGGTGAATTGAACGTAAAGGACGCAGAGCGTCCAGAACTGCATGCCCACGCGGAGCATGGGCACGATAGTCGGACACACCTATCGTTCCTCACGCTCCAGCGTGGGAATGCCTTGGGTGACGCTCCGCGTCACAAATCTGCGCCACGCTGCGCACTTAAGTCCTATGCCTACAACGTGGTCTTCACCGCCGCCAGCCCATCCTTGCCATCAAACGTCTTCACGCCCTCCAGCCAATTGTCCAGTACCGCAGGGTTGGCCTTGATCCAGGCTTTGGCGGCTGCGCTATTGCTGACCTTCTTGTTGGTCACCTCGGCCATGATGCTGTTTTCCATGTCCAGGGTGAAGCTCAGATTGGTCAGCAGCTTGCCTACGTTCGGACAGGCTTGCGCATAACCCTTGCGGGTCAGGGTGAAGACCGAGCCGGTGTCACCAAAGTATTTCTCGCCGCCCTTGAGGTAATGCATGCCTTTGATCTGCACGTTCATCGGATGCGGGGTCCAGCCGAGGAAGACTACAAACGCCTTGCGCTTCACGTTGCGATTGACCTCGGCGAGCATCGCCGTCTCGCTCGACTCGACCAGCTTCCATTTGCCCAGATCGAATTCGTTCTTCTTGATTATCTCCTGCAGCGAGAGATTGGCAGGTGCGCCAGAGCCAATGCCGTAGATCTTCTGGTCGAACTTGTCAGCGAATTTATTCAGGTCGGCAAAATCATGCACGCCGGCGTCCCACACATAGTCCGGCACGGCCAACGTGAACTCGGTGCCTTCAAGATTCCTGGCCAGTTGCGTCACATCACCGGTCGCCACGAACTTGTCGTAAAAGCCCTGCTGCGCCGGCATCCAGTTACCCAGAAAAACATCCAGCTTGCCGTCCTTCAAACCGCCGTAGGCAATCGGCACGGCCAGGGTGTCAACCTTGGCCTTGTAGCCCAGCCCTTCAAGCACCACGCTGGCGATAGCATTGGTGGCCCCGATGTCACTCCAGCCCGGATCGGCCATCTTCACGGTGCTGCAACTGGCGTCCTCTGCCTGCGCCGCAAGGCTGCCAAACGTCACGACCGCGACCGCAACGGTTGTGGATAACTTTTTCATCGATGTACCCCTTTTGATTTTTTGGTGTGGGCAGGGTCAAGGTTGCGGATAACGTGCCTTGCGCTCCAGATCGTCAAGATCAATGTGGTTGCGCATGTACTGCTGACTGGCGTCGACCAGTGGCTGGTGATCCCAACTCTTCAGCTTGCCGGTTGCCAGCGATTTGGCGACAAAGCGCCTTCTGCGCTGGCTGGCGAGCACCTGTTGGTGTATCGCCGGGATGTCCCACTTGGCCCGAGCTTCGGCCAGGAAGTCATTGAACAGCTTTTCATGGGCTGGCGACTGGCTCAGGTCTTTAAGCTCTTTCGGGTCTTTCTTCACATCGAACAACAGGCACGGATCCTGTTCCGAATAGATGAACTTGTACACGCCGCGACGGATCATCATCAGCGGGCTGGTCGTGCCTTCGGCCATGTATTCGCCGAACACCTCATCGTGCCCGCCCTTGCGTTTCAGGTGCGGCATCAGCGAGCGTCCGTCCAGTGGCAACCCGGCGTCCAGCTTGCCGTTGGCCATTTCGACAAAGGTCGGCAGCAAGTCGGCAGTCGACACCGACGCACTGACCCGGCCCGGCTTGAACTGGCCCGGCGAGTACACCACCAACGGCACCCGGGCGGCCATTTCGAACCAGTGCATTTTGTACCAGAGCCCCTTCTCGCCCAGCATGTCACCGTGATCGCCAGAGAACACCACGATGGTGTCTTCCGCCAGTCCGACTTCATCCAGCGTCTGCATCAGCTTACCGACGTTCAGATCGATATAGCTGCACGCGCCGAAGTAGGCGCGGCGCGCATCACGAATCTTGTTTGTCGGCATCGGCTTGTCCCACAGGTCATACACCTTGAGCAGCCGTTGTGAGTGCGGGTCCAGCGCGGCCTGATTGGCGTGCGGCGTCGGCATCGGGATTTCGTCGTCGCTGTACAGGTCCCAGAACGGACGCGGGATGGTGTACGGGTCGTGAGGGTGAGTCATGGAAACGGTCAGGCAGAACGGCGCATCACCGTCCTGACGCACATGGTCATAAAGATACTGCTGAGCCTTGAACAGCACCTCTTCATCGAAATCCAGCTGATTGGTGCGCACGCACGGGCCGGCCTGCAACACCGATGACATGTTGTGATACCAGCTCGGGCGTACGTCCGGCTCGTCCCAATTGACCGACCAACCGTAATCGGCCGGGTAGATGTCACTGGTCAGGCGCTCTTCGTAACCGTGCAACTGATCCGGCCCGCAGAAATGCATCTTGCCCGACAGCGCGGTCTTGTAGCCCAGCGCACGCAGGTAGTGGGCGTAGGTCGGAACGTCTGCCGGGAAATCAGCCGCGTTGTCGTACGCGCCGATCCTGCTCGGCAGTTGACCGCTCACCAGAGTAAAGCGCGAGGGCGCACACAGCGGGCTGTTGCAATACGCCGAGTCAAACACCACGCCGTCGGCAGCAAGGCGGCTCAGGTTGGGCATCAGGATGGGAGACGGGGCGTAGAACGGCAACATTGGCGCGGCCATTTGATCGGCCATGATGAACAGAATATTTTTGCGCTTCATGTAATCGCTGCATCCCATTGTGAAAAGTTATGCGAAAGTGCCGGGTATGAGGATGGAGTCCATACGTTTCGGGGTAAAGCCCATACACAGCAATGCCTAGGATAAGCCCAGCTAATGTTTGAATCTTTCGGCGATGTGTCACTCGACCTGTTGCGTGCCTTTGAGGTCGCGGCGCGCTTGCGCAGCTTCACCGCAGCAGCCCTCGAACTGGGCACGACACAGCCCGCTGTCAGCCAGCAGATCAAGCGCCTCGAAGAGCAACTCGCTACCCGATTATTCGACCGCATCTACCGTGGCATCGAATTGACCGACGCTGGTGAAGTGTTGTTCAGCCATGTGCAGGCCGGGCTGCAATCGATCGACAGCGGAGTGATAGCCATCACCGAACACCACCAGCACGAAGTGCTTCAAGTGGCGACCGACTTCGCCTTCGCCGCCTACTGGCTGATGCCGCGTTTGCACCGCTTCCACAAGGTCAACCCGGACGTGGATGTCAGCCTGGTCACCAGCGAGCGTACCCACAGCATGTTACGCGCCGATATCGACGTTGCCGTGCTGTTCGGTGACGGGCGCTTCAAACAGGGAGAAAGCCACTGGCTGTTCAGCGAAGAAGTCTTCCCGGTGTGCAGTCCGCAATTGCTCGCCGGGCGCCAGACGCCGCTGCCCAATGATGCACTGCGCGACTTTCCACTCCTGCACCTGCGTGGCGAGAGCATCAACAACTGGTTCGACTGGGCAGGCGTATTCCGCGCCCTCGACATCCCCCAGGCCCCCGCGCCCGGTCAGCTGCGCTTCGACAACTACACCCTGCTCATCCAGGCCGCCATCGGCGGACAAGGCATCGCCATCGGCTGGAAACACCTGGTCGACGATCTGCTCGATCAAGGCCTGCTCTGCCGCCCCATCGCCGGAGCCGCCATTTCCGGCCAAGGCTATTACGTGGTTTTGCCCCAGCGCAAACGGCGAGTGCAAATCGTTCAGCAGTTCGTGGACTGGCTGGCGAGCGAGCAGGCGTTGAGCGGGGTTTCGCTGGCGGGCAGGCCGTTGCCTTCTATTGCGGTTTGAAGGGGGGGTGTTTGGTGTTCAGGGCTGAGTTGCATATAGCGTCAGAGGCCGTTATCGGCTGAGACGGAAACTTCCTACGAAGTTTACGGAAGTAGGCGTATGTGCTTTTTACTCGCATCGGCATACAACTATTGAGTATGAGCCAAGTTTGCAAAGCCTGTGCTGGGCATGCCTCACTTAAATCGGTATTGGAGTATCACAGGGATGAACGTTCTTGACTGTCTTATTGGAAGTCGTGTCACAGATGCGTGTGTCGTGCATGACTATCTGCAAATTTAATTTGTAGGTGGTTCTATTTTGACTATCAATAACTCATGCGAAATTAATGGCTCGATGATAACATCGCTCAAAGGTGAAAAGCTTATAAGTTTTCTTGAAGGAGAGCAAAAGATCGAGTTAGTGTTTTTAAGTATGAAAAAAATTAAAATCGGTATGAGCCCGGATGTGTTTCATGGACCGGAAGCGATGGTGCTTTCAATGCCCGGCTGTCCTCTGGTTATCTGGAATTAGTTAAGGTTTTTGTAGCGGAAAATCAATAGATATACAGCCAACTCATTGCCAGGAGTTCGTATTTTTGAAAAGGCCTCCTTGTTATTTTGTTCGCGAAATCGCGACCGCTCTAGAAAGGCGTGCCGAGCAGTACGCACTATGCGCAAAACTCGGCGTCGAGTGTTCCGTCCCGCTTCACGATCAACTGATGGTCATTTCTGATGGTGTGTTCGAGGGCGACGCCGTTGAGGGCGTTCGCTATCCGTCGCCCGAGCATATGTCTGGCTGGTGGATAACCACAGACCGGTATAACGGCGATACACAAACGCTCAAGACGGTTCACGCACACCATGTGGCAGAGCATCGTCCTGACCTTGTGAAGTTTTTAGCGTTGCCGTTTGGTTACCGGTTCCATGAGGCAAGCGGCGATGTATGCAAAGAAAAAAATCAGACGGGTATATAGCTACTTCGATAATTTTTCAATATGAGCAAAGGGCGGGGAGGCAATTTCTTGACAATCCCCGCTCTGGGCGAAAGGAGATGTTATGAGTCTATGGGATGTTTTGGTAGAAGCGACGATTGATTCGATTCATGTATTTTCAATTGAAAAAGAAATTCGTCTAAAAGTGACAAGTCCGTGGGGAAGGCAAAAAGCGTTATCAAAT
Source organism: Pseudomonas sp. RGM 3321 (assembly GCF_022836805.1). NCBI lineage: Bacteria > Pseudomonadati > Pseudomonadota > Gammaproteobacteria > Pseudomonadales > Pseudomonadaceae > Pseudomonas > Pseudomonas sp. RGM 3321. The sequence continues at coordinate 88,798 of NZ_JALHBH010000118.1, read as the reverse complement.
AATTGCTAAGGGCGTCGATGATTTTAGCCTGAATGGTATGAGGGTTTTGAATATTGTTGACCGCGCCATTTTTTTGATGCCAGTAACGATCAGAAAGTAGAAACTGCACATTGTTTGTTTTTCCTGATGAGAGGGCGCCATCCTCAGCCAGACGACTTAAAAGACACTAACTTTTTGCAGAAGCTGAACCTCGTTCGCACCGGTAAACTTGTATTGTTTGAGCTTGAGGCTGTTTACGGTGCAGCGTGTATTTTATTGGCAGAGAGCGTCGTTTTGGAACCGCTCGATGCTGCGAGACTTCACACGTGAGACGGTCATGAGGCTTTCTCAACCCTCATGCAGGACCTACTATCGGTCTACACACGAGAAAAAATGATCAAGGCTGGCCACACACCTGCATCAGCCAGGCCTTCAGCCGAGAAAGGAGCCTCTACCTCAATGCAAGACATCCACGGCTACCACGCCCACATCTATTTCAACGCCCAAACCCTGGACCAGGCCCGAGCCCTGTGCGAAGCCGCGACCGAGAAATTTGCTGTGCAGATGGGGCGCGTCCATCAGAAGCTGGTCGGGCCGCATCCGGACTGGAGTTGCCAGTTGGCGTTCGGGCATGAGCAGTTGGCTGACGTCACTTTATGGCTCGCGTTGAATCGCAATGGGCTGGTGGTGTTTCTGCATCCGTTGACGGGCGATGAGCTGCGGGACCATACCGACCATGCCATCTGGATGGGCGCGGTTCGGCCTTTGAATCTGGGTGCTCTAAGTGGCTGATAGCCAGCTTCTAGGCCGTTTTCCTTCTGCAACTACAAGCGCATTCCTCGTCGAAAAGATCGGTGTAAGATAGCTCCGCTGAAAAATGACCAATCGGTCCGTTGCAGCGCAAATTTCAACAAAATGGTCATGCATACGCGTCAACATCGATAAGCTGCCTTTCACGGGCTGCCTGAAATGAATGCTGAAAGACCAGACAGAGGATTATCAGAAATGCCGGATCTACTCATCCACGGTAAGACCCTTCACTACGCTGACCAAGGCACCGGGCCGGTTGTCTTACTCGGTCATAGTTACCTTTGGGACAAGACGATGTGGAGTGCGCAGATCGACACGCTGGCCAGCCGGTATCGAGTGATTGTGCCGGACCTCTGGGGGCATGGGGATTCCAGCGGTTTCCCGGAGGGCACCCGCAACCTCGATGATCTGGCGCGGCATGCGCTGGCGCTGCTGGATCATTTGAATATCGAGCGTTGCAGCATCGTAGGGTTGTCGGTCGGCGGCATGTGGGGCGCAATTGCTGCGCTGCTCGCGCCAGAGCGCATCACCGGGCTGGTGCTGATGGACACCTACCTGGGCAAGGAGACCGAGGCCAAGAAAGCCTACTATTTCTCGTTGCTCGACAAGCTGGAAGAGGCCGGTGCCTTTCCTGAGCCGCTGCTGGACATCGTCGTACCGATCTTCTTCCGGCCAGGCATTGACCCGCAATCGCCGGTGTATCAGGCGTTCCGCTCGGCGTTGGCGGGTATGAATGCCGAGCAGTTGCGCCAGTCCGTCGTGCCATTGGGGAGAATGATCTTTGGTCGTGATGACCGGCTTGGGTTGATCGAGCAACTGAATGCCGACGCCACGCTGGTGATGTGTGGCGATGCGGACATCCCGCGCCCGCCTGAGGAGGCTCGTGAGATGGCCGGCCTGATTGGCTGCCCTTATGTGCTGGTGCCCGAGGCGGGTCATATTGCCAATCTGGAAAACCCTGATTTTGTGTCCGGGGCGCTGATGACGTTCCTTGCGCGGGTTAACCAGAAGCAGGGTTGAGCTGGGCCGCGCCTTCAGGAACGTATGCAGACCCTCCGGAGCGGCGCTACCACGCTGTAGTGCTGCTTTTATACACAGAACCGGGAATGCAGCGCTTTCAGGCTTCTGCCCGAAGGGCGTGGGAGCGAACTTGTTCGCGAAGACGGTACTTCAGACGATGCATTTTCGGCGATTATACTGGTCCTTTCGCGAACAAGCGAAGCGTCGCCCGGTTCGCTTCCACGGCCTTCGGCCAGAATCAAAAGCGGACTTGTGTATAACGATGAGGAGTGCCTTGCGTGACGCTCCGTGTCACACGTTTGCGCGTAGCCGCGCATTCAAGGGCGGCAGCAGACCATCAATTCAACACACCATCCAGAATCGCATAAACGATCCCCGAACCCACGGCGATCAATACGACATCGGTGCCCAGGCGGCGCCATTCGTAGCCGTCGTAACGTGGCAGGTATTGCAGTGAACGGCTGTCCAGACGTTTGCCGTAACCGCGCGGCAGTGGCTGGCCCTTGGCGATGTGTACACCTGGTGGCAATGGCTGGCCGCGGCCGATGACGTCACGGTGCTGCTGGAAGGTCTGGCGTACGTCGCCGAAGTCCTGCGGTGGACGGTTGCCGCCGCGGTTGTCCTGATGCGCCTGTTTGCCCGGCCCGTTGTCGAGGCCTCTGCGGTTATCGTTGCCCGGCCCACGGTCACTGCCAGGCTCATTGTGGCCACCGTTGTTTTGCGGCCCCTGTTGCTGGCCACCCCGATTGCCTTCCGGGCCATCGCCGCGCTGGTCGGGCGGAGCAGCTTGCAGTAGCGGGCTGGCGCTGATCATCAAGATACCCAGCCCGGTGATAAAACGGTTTGGCAGTTTCATGGTGCTTCCTCGGCTTCACTCAATGCAGCAAAAAGGGGTTCATGACATTGGTCATGAACCCCTTGTGTCGTGCTACATAGAACCGCTGATAGCGCTTTGATTCCTCTGTATCAGAAACTTTACCCTCAGCCGCTGCGTGCGTTACGTACGCCTTCGGCCAATGCGGCGCACAGGGTCAACACGCCATCGATTGCCTTTTCAGGCGACTCGGCAGTGGCGATCTTGTCGACAAACGCCGAGCCCACTACAACGCCGTCTGCCAGACGAGCAATGGCTGCGGCCTGCTCGGGTGTGCGGATACCGAAACCGACGCTGATCGGCAAGCTGGTGTGGCGACGCAAGCGTGCGATGGCTTCAGTGACATGCTCGGTGGTTGCCGAGCCAGCACCGGTCACACCGGCAACCGACACGTAGTAGACAAAGCCGGAGCTGCGCTCCAGCACACGCGGCAAGCGCGCATCGTCGGTGGTCGGCGTGGTCAGGCGGATGAAGTCGATACCGGATGCCTGTGCAGGCGTTGCCAGTTCGGCGTCGTGCTCAGGAGGCAGGTCAACGATGATCAGACCGTCGACGCCCGCTTCTTTTGCCTGCGCCACGAAGGCTTCGACGCCAAAGCGGTGGATCGGGTTGTAGTAACCCATCAGCACAATCGGCGTGGTCTGATCGTCGACACGGAATTCGCTGACCATCTGCAGAGTTTTCTGCAAGGTCTGGCCCGCGTCCAGAGCGCGTAGCGTAGCGAGCTGAATCGCCACACCGTCTGCCATCGGATCAGTGAATGGCATGCCCAACTCGATCACGTCAGCACCCGCAGCAGGCAGGCCCTTCAGGACTTTCAGCGAGGTGTCGTAGCCTGGGTCGCCGGCTGTAATGAAGGTGACCAGCGCCGCACGACCTTCGGTTTTCAGCTGGGCGAAACGTTGTTCGAGACGGCTCATACCAGCTTCTCCTGAGTTTTTTCGGCGGCTGCCATATGGTTCATGACGGTTTGCATGTCTTTGTCACCGCGCCCGGACAGGCAAACGACCATCAGGTGGTCGTCGCGCAGATTGGTTGCCCGCTTCATGGCTTCGGCCAGTGCGTGAGCGGTTTCCAGTGCCGGGATGATGCCTTCGAGCAGGCAGCATTGATGGAAGGCATCCAGCGCTTCGTCATCAGTGATGCTGACGTACTCGACGCGTTTCACTTCGTGCAGGAAGGCGTGCTCAGGGCCGATACCCGGATAGTCCAGGCCAGCAGAGATCGAGTGCGCGTCGGTGATCTGCCCGTCGCCATCCTGTAGCAGATAGGTACGGTTGCCGTGCAGCACGCCCGGTACGCCGCCATTGAGGCTGGCCGCGTGCTTGTCGGTATCCACGCCGTGACCGCCCGCTTCAACGCCGATGATTTCTACGCTGGCGTCATCAAGGAACGGATGGAACAGGCCCATGGCGTTGGAGCCCCCGCCCACGCAGGCGATCAGGCTGTCCGGCAGACGGCCTTCCTTCTCTTGCATCTGCTCTTTGGTCTCCTTGCCGATGATGGCCTGGAAATCACGCACCATCGCGGGATACGGGTGCGGGCCTGCCACAGTGCCAATCAGGTAGAAGGTGTCGTCGACGTTGGTCACCCAGTCACGCAGGGCTTCGTTCATCGCATCTTTCAGGGTGCCAGTGCCGGAAGTGACCGGCACGATTTCAGCGCCCAGCAGCTTCATGCGGAATACGTTGGCCTGTTGACGCTCGATGTCGGTTGCGCCCATGTAGATCACACAAGGCAAGCCAAAACGCGCCGCGACGGTAGCGGTAGCAACACCGTGCATGCCCGCGCCGGTTTCCGCGATCAGGCGTTTTTTGCCCATGCGCTTAGCCAGCAATACCTGGCCGATGCAGTTGTTGATCTTGTGCGCGCCGGTGTGGTTCAGCTCTTCGCGCTTGAAGTAGATCTTCGCGCCGCCACAGAATTCGGTCAGGCGCTCGGCGAAGTACAGCGGGTTCGGGCGACCGACATAATCGCGCTGGAAGTAGGCCATTTCCTTGGCGAACTCCGGGTCGGCCTTGGCGGCTTCGTACTCGCGGTTGAGGTCTAGCACCAGCGGCATCAGGGTTTCAGCCACGTAGCGGCCGCCGAATGAGCCGAACAGGCCGTTGGCGTCGGGGCCGCTGCGGAAGTTGGTCTGGGTCATGAAGTGCTCCAGTTGCAGTATTGGGCGAATGGATTGAGCCGGGTCGGCAATGGGTCCACTTTAACCAGCGCACGGCTGGATGAAAACCGATAAGATCGCTGCAACCTGTCAGGAAAACTCACAGATCATGAGCCGCGACCTTCCTCCTCTCAACGCCCTGCGTGCCTTCGAAAGTACCGCCCGACTTGGCAGCGTCAGTCAGGCCGCTGAACAGCTGAACGTTACACACGGTGCTGTCAGTCGCCAATTGAAAGTGCTTGAAGAACACTTGGGTACAAGCCTGTTCAGCAAGGACGGACGAGGCTTGAAACTCACAGATGCAGGCATTCGGTTACGTGATGTGAGTGGCGAGGCATTCGACCGGCTGCGCGGCGTATGTGCCGAACTGAGTAAGGGCAGCGCAGACGCGCCATTCGTGTTGGGGTGCTCCGGTAGCCTGCTGGCGCGCTGGTTCATACCGCGTTTGAGCCGCCTTAATGCCGAGTTGCCGGACCTGCGTCTGCACTTGTCGGCGGGCGAAGGTGATCTTGACCCGCGTCGACCAGGTCTTGATGCCCTGCTGATATTCGCCGAGCCGCCATGGCCGGCAGACATGCAGGTCTTCGAACTGGCGAGCGAACGAATCGGACCGGTTTTGAGCCCACGCTTCGCGCGATTCGAAAGTCTGTGCGATGCACCTGCCGCAGCACTGCTCAAGGAATCGCTGCTGCAAACCACCTCACGCCCGCAAGCCTGGCCAAGTTGGGCGCAGCACAACGGCATCGATCCGCGATCATTACGTTATGGGCAGGGTTTCGAGCATTTGTATTATTTGCTGGAGGCGGCCGTGGCGGGCCTGGGCATTGCGATTGCGCCGGAACCTTTGGTCATCGATGACCTTAAAGCCGGTCGCCTGGCTGCGCCATGGGGTTTCAGCGAAACCCCGGCGCAGCTGGCGCTTTGGGTACCCAGACGTGCGGCCGATGGACGGGCGCGACAGCTTGCTCAGTGGTTAAAAAATGAGCTGAAGCGGTCTGAGGACCCGATCAGAATCTGATCAGTTACCGCGCTTGAACAGCATGTAGGCAGTGATCAGGCCAATCGCACCTACCGCAACACCAGCGGTGGTCCAAGGGTGCTCCTGAGCGTAATCACGGGTTGCCAATGCGTTTTCGCGGGTTTTCTCTTTAACGTCTTCGTAGACATCGCTGAGCAGGCTGCGCGAATGGCGCAGTGCACTTTCAGCGTTGGCTTTCAGATTTTTCAGTGTCTTGCGCGACTCGTCGGTAGCGTCGGCTTTCAGGCCCTCAAGGGACTTCAGGAGGCTCTCGATCTCAGCTTCCATACTCTGCAACGAGGCTTTGCGAAGTGACGTAGTAGCCATGGTGTTTCTCCTGCAATGATGAGTGGGCGTGTTGTTTCCGACTCCGGGCTTTTTGGAAAGTGCGATGGGATTTTTGCAAAGCGCTGAACTTTTGCGCGCGTTCCCCTGACAGAAGCAGGGAGCGCGGTCTATATCGCGTCTTTTCCAGACCTTCAGGAGAACTGCCATGACCGATCATCACACGTACAAAAAAGTTGAAATCGTAGGCTCTTCCACCACCACTATCGAAGACGCCATCAACAACGCCCTGGCCGAGGCCAGCAAAAGCCTCAGCCATCTGGAATGGTTTGAAGTGACCGAAACCCGCGGCCATATCGAAAACGGCAAAGTCGCGCATTTCCAGGTCACCTTGAAAGTCGGCTTCCGCATTACCAATAGCTGATGCCCTTCTGAACCTTTCGGCTGGCCGATTGCCATAACCTGCGCTACACACTCAGATATGGCCACACGGTTGATGTGTGGGCGTGGGGGTTTTCAATGGGCGCCTGTTCCGATGGCGTCTTCATTTGGCCGGACGAGAGGGATTACCCATGAAGAAGTTTTTGTTGGCTGTAGGCTTGCTGAGCATTGCAGGCACTGCCCTCGCGGCAGGCAAGCCATGTGAAGAGTTGAAAAGTGAAATCGACGCCAGACTCCAGGCGAAGGGCGTAACGTCCTACACACTGGAAGTGGTCGAGAAAGGCAGCGCGGCCGACAAGCAAGTCGTCGGCACCTGCGAAGGCGGCACCAAGGAAATCGTTTACCAGCGCGGTTGATTGCCAGCCGGGCCTGACTTCGGTCGGTTCGCCCGGTTAATCCCGTTTGCAGGTTTCACGAACAGCATCGCCCCGGACTGTCATCCAGTTCGGGGCGATTCTGTTTGTGGCTGGTTTTTTCCGATTCGGAAAATCGCTTAGCCGTGTGCGACCTGCGCCAGGATCTCGTAGGAGCGCAGCCTGTCCTCGTGCTCATACATGTCGCAGGTGAAGATCAGTTCATCGGCATCGGTCTGTTCAAGCAGCACATCCAGCTTGGCGCGAATCTTGTCCGGGCCGCCAACCATCGCCAGCCCCAGGAAGCTTGCCACCGCTTCACGCTCGTGCGGCAGCCACAGGCCGTCCATGGACTCGACCGGCGGGCGCTGCATGAGACTGTGCCCGCGCATCAGCGCCAGGATGCGCTGGTAAACAGATGTCGCGAGGTATTCAGCCTGTTCGTCGGTATCAGCTGCCGATAGCGGAACACCGAGCATCACGTAGGGTTTGTCGAGCACGGCCGATGGCTGAAAGTGATTGCGATATACACGAATCGCCTCATGCATGTAACGCGGCGCAAAATGCGACGCGAAGGCATACGGTAAGCCGCGCATGCCCGCCAGTTGGGCACTGAACAGGCTCGAGCCCAGCAGCCAGATCGGCACATTGGTGTCTGAGCCCGGAACAGCGATCACTTTTTGATCAGGTGTGCGCGGCCCCAGGTATTCCATCAGCTCGGTGACGTCATCCGGAAAGTCTTCGGCGCTGCCGGAGCGTTCGCGGCGCAGGGCGCGGGCGGTCATCTGATCGGAACCTGGTGCGCGACCCAGGCCCAGATCGATTCGACCGGGATACAGGCTGGCCAGCGTACCGAACTGCTCGGCAACCACCAGTGGTGCATGGTTGGGCAGCATGATCCCGCCCGCACCGATACGAATGGTCGACGTGCCGCCTGCCAGGTAGGCCAGCAACACCGACGTCGCTGAACTGGCGATGCCGTCCATGTTGTGGTGCTCGGCCACCCAAAAGCGGTTGTAGCCCAGTTTTTCGACGTGCTGGGCGAGTTTCAGTGAGTTACGCAGGGATTCGGCGGGCCCTTTGTCGTGGCGCACCGGCACCAGATCAAGGGTGGAAATTTTTACATCTGCCAGACGTTTCATAGGCCGGGGTAGCTCCTCGAATTGTGATGGGCCGGCTGCTGGAGCTGCCCACGATGAAACAGCAGTGCGGGCGCAAGTCCGGCTTTTCAATGGGGCAGTGTAGAAAAACCTACTGAAACGGTAGGTCTTTCCGACGGTTGAACTTTCCAGAGCCGTCTATCCTCAGAATGCTGTAACAGCAACGATCCAAATTCATTCCAAAAGGAGCCACCATGAGCATCGTCAAGAAAGCATCCGCCCACTGGGAAGGTGATCTGAAAAGCGGTATCGGCAGCATCTCCACGGAAACCGGCGTGTTGCGCGAAGCGCCTTACGGCTTCAAGGCCCGTTTTGAAGGCGGTAAAGGCACCAACCCCGAAGAACTGATTGGTGCGGCCCACGCGGGCTGTTTCTCGATGGCACTGTCCATGATTCTGGGCGACGCAGACCTGAAGGCTGACAGCATTGACACCAGCGCCGAGGTTTCGCTGGATCAGGTTGAAGGCGGTTTCGCTATCAGCGCCGTACACCTTGTCCTCAAGGCCAAAGTGCCAGGTGCAACACAGAAACAGTTCGACGAACTGACCGAGAAAGCCAAAGAAGGCTGCCCGGTGTCGAAAGTGTTGAACGCCAAGATCACGCTGGACGCCACCTTGTTGAGCTGATCCTCGGTAAACCTGGCGGGGGCGCCTTGTGCGCTCCCGTATCTGCTGTATAAAGCTGGCTGCTTCACCTGTCATGCGTTGATTGGCGCATGGTTTGATTTTGATCAGGAGTCGAGCATGAAACGTTTTATTCTGGCAGCAACCTGCACTTTGCTGGCAACCAGCGCCCTGGCGGCCCCGAAATCCTGTGATGAACTCAAGGATGAAATCGAAGCCAAGATCCAGGCCAACAATGTCACGTCCTACACGCTGGAAATCGTCAGCAACGAAGAAGCCACCGACCCGAACATGGTCGTCGGCAGTTGCGAAAACGGCAGCAAGAAAATCATCTACCAGCGTAACGATCGCTGATCAGATGCAGTGCACACCGCCCTCTTCTTCCTCTTCGGCCACTACGTTGCGTTTCTCATCGTAAAGCCAGGCGTCGACACTGTTCGCCAGTGAACGCACCTCCAGCATGTAACGCTGCCCTGCAGCGAAGTGCTCGTAACGAACACTGACGTAACAGGTGATCTCGGTGTACTCATCACCGATCATCCCCATCCCGCCTGAGCGGTATTCGTAGTCATAACGCACCTGCAACTCGTGGCTTCCCGGCTTCACCTGAAAGTAGCGCCCGTCGTAGGTGTTCTTGCCATCCAGTTTGTCGGCCATGATCAACTGGCCGGTGAGGGTGCGCATGTCGATCCACGCCATGCCCGGATCAACCGCAGGCAGGGGGCCGGCGCATCCGGCGAGGGTGAGTGCGGTTATCAGTATCAGAAGACGGAATGGCACCGAAGTTGTACCTCTGCTTAAAAAGGTTTAGTGGCGACCGTTGACATGACTTGCTGTTGGCCATTCATCCAGTCTGCAGAGACCGCGCAGCGTGTTTCAGTCAAACGTTGGATAACGACAAAATCGCTTTTCAGGTTTCGTGAAAATATCGGCTCATGGTGAGCAATTCGATTTCGAAGCAATCGAATTTGTTCGAGATCAGCCGCGATCTTTGCTCGGTGGGCAGATACAGTGAAACACTTTTCGAGGTTTGGAAAAAAGCGATATAGATAGGTGGCCCAGATACGGCCTTCAAACCGTTTTGTGAACATTTTTTCCCAAAAGACGAATTTCAACTCTGCGATAACGGCGCCGGTTGTGCCACATTTCTGTCTGGCTCTTGCAAGCTCTTGTTTTGGCTTGAAGACCGGACCTGTAACATTCGGCAAGCTCTGCTCGAAGCCGGCACTCCAAGGCCACCGGGGGCCGTAAACCGAAGCGATTGCGTCTGCAACACCGTTACGGACAATCACCTCGCACAGGTGTAGAGGCGTAAGGAACGCTCCAGAGACGAGGGCGTTCCAGGCATATAAAGTTATGGCCTCATCAAGACCTCGGCCCACAGCGAGCGCTGCGTTTTCATACGTCGAAATCCGGGCAGATGAAATGGATAATCTGATTGCTTTTGCGACCTCTAAAGCTGACATTGACGACAACTGCAAATCTCCCTATAGTCCGTCCACTAGCCGAGGGCCTAGCTGGCTTATGCCTCCCCCCACGGACAGATGATATAGCAATACCCAAAGCCCACCTGCACGTCGGGTTTTCTGTTTGTGTCTAATGAAAATGGCGTTCTGCACGGGCGCGCAGCTGTACGTTCGAGTTCGTCCATGGATTGAGGCTCTATACCTTGCAATCCTTATAAGAGTTGCACATCCCCACTCCCCTCCGGCATAACATCACCGCACCCAAGCCACCAAAGCCCTTCCCTTCATGGCCACATTCTGCCTGCCACGCCTTCGCCCCCTGCTAGCGCTGACGGCCGTCACGCTGCTGACCGGCTGCTCCAGCGTTTCCTATTACGGCCAGTTGGCTCAAGGGCAGTGGCAATTGCTGCAGGCCCGTGAGCCGGTGGAGAAGATCATTGCTGACCCGACTCGGGATGCAGGTTTGCGCAGGCATCTGGCCCAGTCACAGTTGGCGCGGGCGTTTGCCACTGAGCATTTGCATCTGCCGGATAACCAGAGCTATCGCCTGTATGCGGATCTGGGTCGTCCTTATGTGGTGTGGAATGTGTTCGCCACCGACGAGTTTTCGCTGGAGCCTGTCACGCATTGTTTTCCGATCGCCGGGTGTGTCGCGTATCGCGGTTATTACAGCCCTGGCGGGGCGCGTGGTGAGGCGGCGTTGCAGCGTCAGGCGGGCAAGGATGTGTATTTGAGCGGTGTGGAAGCCTATTCGACACTGGGCTGGTTCACTGACCCGATTCTCAGTTCGATGATGGGCTGGGGTGATGAGCGCTTGGCCACGCTGATTTTTCATGAACTGGCGCATCAGCGGTTTTATGTGAAAGACGACACCGAGTTCAACGAGTCCTATGCCAGCTTCGTCGAACAGGAAGGTACGCGGCAGTGGCGTGCGGCGCGGGGTTTGCCGCCGGAGAGTGTTTCGCAGTCCGCACGGCGTGATCAGTTTACCCGGCTGGTGCTCGACACTCGGGAGCGGCTCAAGGCGTTGTATCGCCAGCCGCTGTCGGCTGAAGTGATGCGCGCGCGCAAGGCTGAAGAGTTTGCGCGGTTGCGCAGTGACTACCGCAAGTTGCGTGATGAGCAATGGGCGGGCGACAAGCGTTTTGATGCCTGGATCAACAGCCCGATGAACAACGCCAAGCTGCTGCCGTTTGGCCTTTACGATCAGTGGGTGCCAGCGTTTGCGGCGTTGTTCAGGCAGGTGAATGGCGATTGGGTGGCGTTTTTCAATGCTGTGGAGAAGTTGGGAGGGATGCCGGTTGAGACGCGCAAGGCGGCGTTGCAGCGGTTGATGCCCTGAGTGCGATTATCGTTACTACGCTCCGCGTGGTAATGCCTTTCTGGACGCTCTGCGTCCGATCTTGAGTGAGCGGCGCTGTGCAGATTTGTGACGCAGAGCGTCACCGGATGCATTCCTACGCTGGAGCATAAGAACGATAGTCAGGCCTGATCAAACCCTTCCGCCAGATGCTGATCCTTGAGCTTCACGTAATTAGTGGCGCTGTACGGGAAAAAGGCGATTTCCTTGTCGGTTAATGCACGCACCTGTTTGACCGGACGGCCGACGTACAGAAACCCGCTTTCCAGCACTTTGCCCGGTGGCACCAGGCTGCCTGCGCCGATAATGACTTCGTCTTCGACAACCGCGCCGTCCATGATGGTGGTACCCATGCCGACCAGGATGCGGTTGCCGATTGTGCAGCCATGCAGCATGGCCTTGTGACCGATGGTCACTTCGTCGCCGATCAGCAGTGGGAAACCGTCCGGGTTGAAGGGGCCTGCGTGGGTGATGTGCAGCACGCTGCCATCCTGCACGCTGGTGCGGGCACCAATGCGAATGCGGTGCATGTCGCCGCGTACCACCGTCAGCGGCCAGACGGAGCTGTCGGTGCCGATTTCAACATCGCCGATAACCACTGCTGAATGGTCGACAAAGGCCCGTTCGCCGAGGGCTGGGGTGTGGTCCTGAAACTTGCGAATGGCCACGATAGGCTCCTTCTTTGGCAGTGATAGACGTCTGGAACAGGTTTGGGTGCTGCGCACGGCATCGATTGTAATTAAGATGGCTGAGTGTTTCTTCCAGGCAAGGTGCAAAACCGTGAGCGCGAACAACCCTCTTCTGCAATCGTACGACCTGCCACCCTTTTCGGCGATTCGTGCCGAACATGTCAAACCTGCTATTGAAAAAATCCTGGCGGACAACCGTGCCGCGATTGCCGACATCCTCGCCAAACAGGGGTCGACACCGACCTGGGCCGGGTTGGTGCTGACGATGGACGAATTGAATGACCGCCTGGGCGCGGCATGGAGCCCGGTCAGTCACCTGAACGCCGTGTGCAACAGCGCCGAGCTGCGTGAGGCGTATGAGTCGTGCCTGCCGGCGTTGAGCGCCTACTCCACCGAGATGGGCCAGAATCGCGCGCTGTTTCAGGCCTATGAGGCGCTGGCCAACGGCCCTGAAGCCGCCACCTTCGACGTCGGTCAGAAGACCATTCTGGAGCAATCGCTGCGCGACTTCCGCCTGTCCGGCATCGATCTGCCGCCTGAACAGCAGAAGCGTTACGCCGAAGTGCAGAGCAAACTGTCGGAGCTGGGCAGCCAGTTTTCCAACCAGTTGCTCGATGCCACTCAGGCCTGGACCAAGCTGGTCGCCGATGAGTCCGCCCTCGCTGGTCTGACCGATTCTGCCAAACAGCAGATGGCTGCCGCCGCCAAGGCCAAGGATCTGGAAGGCTACCTGATCACGCTGGAATTCCCGAGCTACTACGCGGTGATGACCTACGCCGAAGACCGCGCACTGCGTGAAGAAGTCTATGCGGCATACTGCACTCGCGCGTCGGATCAAGGCCCGAATGCGGGCAAGAACGACAATACCCCTGTCATGGCGCAGATCCTCGACCTGCGTCAGGAACTGGCGCAACTGCTTGGCTACGCGAACTTCGCCGAGCTGAGCCTGGCAACCAAGATGGCCGAGTCCAGCGATCAGGTGCTGAGTTTCCTGCGTGACCTGGCCAAACGCAGCAAGCCGTTCGCTGCCCAGGACCTGGAGCAGCTCAAGGCCTACGCCGCCGAACAGGGCTGCCCGGATCTGCAAAGCTGGGACAGCGGTTTCTATGGCGAGAAGCTGCGCGAACAGCGCTACAGCGTTTCCCAGGAAATTCTGCGCGCCTACTTCCCTATCGATAAAGTGCTTGGCGGCCTGTTCGCCATTGTCCAGCGTCTGTACGGCATCGAGATTGCCGAGCAGAAAGGCTTCGACACCTGGCACCCGGATGTTCGTCTGTTCGAGATCAAGGAAAACGGCCAGCACGTCGGGCGTTTCTTCTTCGATCTGTATGCGCGCGCCAACAAGCGTGGCGGTGCCTGGATGGACGGCGCTCGTGATCGCCGTCGCACAGCTGAAGGCACGCTGCAAAGCCCGGTGGCCAATCTGGTGTGCAACTTCACGCCTGCTGTCGCGGGCAAGCCTGCGCTGCTGACCCACGATGAAGTCACCACGCTGTTCCACGAATTCGGTCATGGCCTGCATCATCTGCTGACCCGCATCGATCATGCCGGCGTATCCGGTATCAACGGCGTGGCCTGGGACGCAGTCGAGTTGCCGAGCCAGTTCATGGAAAACTGGTGCTGGGAGCCCGAAGGCCTGGCGCTGATCTCCGGTCATTACGAAACCGGCGAGCCATTGCCGCAGGACCTGCTGGAGAAAATGCTCGCTGCCAAGAACTTCCAGTCCGGCCTGATGATGGTGCGTCAGCTGGAGTTCTCGCTGTTCGACTTCGAACTGCATGCCACGCATGGCGACGGCCGCAGCGTGCTGGAGGTGCTGGAAGGTATTCGCGACGAAGTCTCGGTGATGCGTCCGCCTGCCTATAACCGTTTCCCGAACAGCTTCGCGCACATCTTCGCAGGTGGTTACGCAGCCGGTTATTACAGCTACAAGTGGGCTGAAGTGCTGTCCGCCGATGCGTTCTCGAAATTCGAGGAAGATGGCGTGCTCAACGCTGAAACCGGACGCGCCTTCCGCGAAGCCATTCTGGCGCGTGGTGGTTCGCAGGCACCGATGGTGCTGTTCGTCGACTTCCGCGGACGTGAGCCGTCGATTGACGCATTGTTGCGTCACAGCGGCTTGAGTGAGGATGCGGCAGCATGACCGAGGCAGTCATTACCAAGAAACGCTTCATCGCCGGGGCTGTATGCCCGGCGTGCAGCGAGCCTGACAAACTGATGATGTGGAGCGAAAACGACGTGCCGCACCGCGAGTGCGTCGGCTGCGGTTACAGCGATACGCTCAACGAACAAGGTATTTCGATACCGAAAGAGCTGGGCACGCGGGTTAACAAGGCGGTAATCAAACCGGCTGATCCGAAAGTGCAGGGTGTGCAGTTCTTCCCGAATCCGAAATTGAAGAAGCCGGTTGATTTGGAATGATTGATTTCTGAATACATATGTCGAGGGGCACCTAATGTGCCCCTCATGCCTGCCGATCTTGCGGTCGTTTACTTAATGAAGAGATTCATTTTCACAAATGCCTTGGCTAGATCGATCAAGATGGCGTCGTCCTTGTCGTCGATTCCTTCTACACCGTCAACGTCTGCTTTACTCTTGACGGTATCGTAACCGTCGCCGTTACCGGACGCCGTTACAAACGCCGTAAATGCGTAATCTCCCTTGCGGCCTGTTCTTTCATTTACAAGGTTAGCGTCCCAGAACTCCACGAGTACTTCAGGCGTCGCATCACCTTCAAATTCGGCAGTCGAGAGTCTTACTTCATAATTAGCCATGTTCTCAATCCTATTTTATTGATTGAGATGCCAGTACTGCCAGCCTCTCCGGCACCTGTGTGAGTCAGTTTTTGTTACAGGCGTAACCAGGCTTTACCAATCCACCAACTCAGCTACCTTCTTCCTGAAGGCCAATGCCAGGTCGGTCAGAACTTCCTCGTCCCTTCCCAGTTCGCCGCGAATCTTGTGCTTGCCATGAGGGTGTAGCCTGACCCAGGCATGCTCTTGCAAATCATCGTCTTCATAAAACTCAATGGCTATCTCAGGATGGTCATGTTCCTCAATATCTTCAGCCCACAACCGAATCTCATACTTAGCCATCACCCACCTCGTTCTCAGGTAAATGCGCCAGTACCCGATAGCCGAGTTGGCGTTTCGCTACACTAGGCCTGAATAAAAATGGCGTCTACTGGCAGAAGTAACAGGTGGTTTTTTGTACAGGGCGGTAAAGTAAGACGGCGAGTCGCAACAATGCTTCGGCGGAAGCAGGGACAAGTAGTGAGCACCACTTGTCCCTGGCAGGCAAAACGTCAGTCTGCCGTCTGCAGCCTGCGCTTCTCGGCCAGACGACTTCTGCCGTACAGCGCTGCAATGGCGATCAAGGCGATGGCCTGTGCGCTGAGCGAGTACAGGTCGGCGTGAATGCCCAGCCAGTCGAACTCGAAGAACGGCACCGGCCTTGTGCCGAATATCCCCGCCTCCTGCAGCGCCTTGACGCCGTGACCGGCAAACACTACTGACAGTGCGCAGAGCAGCGCAGCGTTGATACCGAAGAACAGCGACAGCGGCAGCTTCGCCGAGCCGCGCAGGATGACCCACGCCAGGCCCACGAGCAGCACCAGCGCCGTGGCACCACCCGCCAGCACGGCATCGTGCCCTGCGGGTCCTGCCTGCAACCACAGGGTTTCGTAGAACAGGATGACTTCGAACAGCTCGCGATACACCGAGAAGAACGCCAGCACCGCGAAGCCGAAACGACCACCGCCGCCGACCAGGCTGCTTTTGACATAGTCCTGCCAGGCTGCTGCATGGCGACGGTCGTGCATCCACACGCCTAGCCAGAGCACCATCACGCTGGCAAACAACGCGGTGGCACCTTCCAGCAATTCACGCTGTGCGCCGCTGACGTCGATGACGTAGGCCGCCAGCGCCCAGGTACCCAGCCCTGCCAGCAGCGCCAGACCCCAGCCGATGTTGACGCTGCGCACCGCAGACTGCTGGCCGGTGTTGCGCAGAAACGCCAGAATCGCCGCCAGCACCAGAATCGCTTCCAGCCCTTCACGCAGCAGAATCAACAGGCCCGAAACGTAGCTCAGCGACAGGCTCAGACCATCGCTGCCTAACAGCCCCGCCGATTCCTTGAGCTTGCCTTTCGCCGCTTCCAGCTTTTGTGCAACCTGCGCCAGTGGCAGGCTGTCCTGCAAGGACTGTCGGTAAGCCATCAGGCTTTTTTCAGTATCCTTGCGCACATTGGCGTCTACGTTATCCAGTGAGCTTTCGACCAGTTCGAAACCTTCCAGATACGCTGCCACCGACAAGTCATAGGCCTGCTCTCGATCACCGCTCTTGTAGGCAGCCAGGCTTTTGTCCAGCGTTTCACTGGTGTAATTCAGCAGTTGCGTCGGGCCGCGCTGCACCTGTGGCGGCTGCGCGCGCTGGACACGGAAGGTTGCGCTGGCATCCGCACCCTCGGCCGCTTGAACTTCGGCAGGTGTCTGGCGAGCCAGGTCGGCGATGTTGAAGGTCTTGGCCGGGTTGGCAACCGGTTGCGCACTGAAACCGGCGATATAGGTCGCGATGTCCCAGCGTTGGCGGTCGTCCAGTTGGTCGGCAAATGCGGGCATATCGGTACCGGCGATGCCCAGCCCGGTCGCGTTGTAGAGATCATAAAGACTCAGGCGATCCAGCCGTGCTGTGTCACGCAGGTTCGAGGGAGGCGGTTCCAGACCGATGCCTGCCGGGCCGTCACCTGCGCCGCTATCGCCATGACAGACCGAGCAATGCTGAGCGTACAGGGGCGCGCCACGGGCCGGGTCCGGAGTAATGGCCGGGGCCTGGCTGACTTCGTAGGCAAGTGCGAGCTTCGCACTCAACTGCCGCGCCTGACGAGCGACCTGCGCACCGTCCTGTCGACCCGCCACGGCGTTTTTCAGCTGCGTCACGGCCTGCTCCAGATCAGCGCGCTCTGCGCGTTGCGGCAGGGCCACGACGAGGCTTTGTAGCGCTGCCAGGTTGTCGACCTGCTGCTGATACTCGGCGGTATTCACGACCTTGCCATCCGCCACGGTGGCCGGGTAGTCGGCACTCAGATAATCCAGCAGATGCAACGCCTGGGCTGCGCCCTCGACAGGATCAGCCAGCGTGACGCCGCTGCACAGCACAAGTAGCGGCATCAGCAGCCAGGCAAGGAAACGAGAACGGAGGAGCATTGCAGAATCTCGACAGGAATGCGATGCGGTGCATTGTTAACGCCGCAAGAGCACTACTCAAGAGTCGAGGTCTGTTTTTGTTACAGAATCTTACGTTCGGCCTTCATATAGCCTTTGAACAGGACGTTTGTCCGTTCAAAGGCTTGAAGAGGTTGGCAGGTTTACGCTGTACCGCGATGCAGTGTGGCCAGAAACCCCGCCGCCCCTACGAACAGGCTGGCAAACGTACGGTTCAAGCGGCGCTGCTGTCGAGGCGTCTTGAGCATGCGCAGTACCTTCGACGCCAGCCCGGTGTAGCCCGCCATCACGATCAGATCGACCACAACCATGGTCGCCGCGATGATGACGTACTGGATGAGCAGCGGAGCAGCCGGTTCGATGAATTGCGGCAAAATCGCCAGCATGAAGATCAGGGCTTTGGGGTTGCTGATATTGACCAGAAAACCGCGGATCACCAGTGTCATCGGTTTGCCGACAGGGCGCACGGCAGACTCGTCGCCAAGGTCGGTAGGCAATGCACGCCATTGCTTGATGCCCAGATAGACCAAGTATGCCACGCCGAACCACTTGATCAACGTGAAGGCCATCTCGGAAGCTGCCAATACCGCGCCAAGCCCGGCAGCGACAATCGCGATTTGCGCCACCAGGGCAATTTGCAGCCCCAGGGCATTCCAGTAGCCGCGCAGAAAACCGTATTGCAGGCCGCAGGACATCGAGGCGATAGCGCCTGCGCCGGGGGAAAGGCTGATAATCCAGCAGGCCGCAAAGAAGCCCAGCCACGTTTCAAGCGCCATCACACACCTCAAGCAAAGTCGAATGCCCGATAAATTAGTGGTTAACGCTTTGCAAGGCTAACTATTTTTAATCCTGCTCGTCAGGCTGCTTCGCAACCACCATCTGTGGAAACAGATCACTGCCGCGCCAGCGCCGGACCGACTTCTGAAAGAATTGGCTGTTGGGCACCTGAACCAGCGCGCCACCGGCTTCCGGGGTCTCGATCAGGGTGGTGAACATCAGATTGATGGCGACCACGCGACCCTTTACGCCGGGCTTGTCCAGCGTATCAACCAGCTCGACCATGTCACCGATGCGGAACGGGCCGATGGTGAAGATCAAAATGGCGCAGAGCAGGTTCGACAGCACGCTCCACATCGCGAAGAATGCCACCGCCGCGACGGCGACAAAGCCGGACAGGGCCGTCCACAGCACCGTAGCCGATACCCCGAGCCGGCCGAGGACGAAGACGAAAGCGCTGCCCATGATCAACCAGCGCAAGCCGCCACGTACCGGCACCAGCAGCTCTGGCGGCAATGGGTAGCGCTCGCCCAGACCGGTCAGAAAACCGCCCACGATGCGCTGCAATACATAACCGGCCAACAGGATCAGCAGAATCTGCACACCGATCAGCAACGGTTCAAGCCAGTACGCGGATACCGGCAAGCCCAACATGTCCATCACTTCCCCGCCCCACTCACGACAATGCTTCCAGTTCGGCCTGCATGGATTCCAGCAGTTCCAGTGCCTGCATCCAGGCGTCTTCCAGCTCGGACTCACGTACCTTCAACTTTGCCTGCTCGGCCAGCAGGTCGCGCAGTTTGTCCTTGTTGGCCGCCTCGTAGTTGGTGCTGTCCGCCAGCGCTTCTTCGACCTTGGCGAGTTTTTCATTCACCAGCCCAAGGTCACGCTCCAGCTTGTCGGCTTCACGCTTGTGCGGTGCCAGTTGCTGACGCAAGGCCGCTGCCTGTTGACGCTGGGCTTTCTTGTCAGTCTTGTCGGCGTTGACTGGCGTGGTGCTGACCGGTGCGTTGCGCAGGCGGTAATCGGCCAGCCAGCGCGTGTAGTCATCCAGGTCGCCGTCGAACTCCTGTACGCGGCCGTCAGCCACCAGCAGGAAGTCATCGGTGGTGCTCTTGAGCAAGTGCCGATCGTGAGACACCACCAGTACCGCGCCACCGAACTCCTGCAAGGCCATGGTCAGCGCCAGGCGCATCTCCAGGTCCAGGTGGTTGGTCGGTTCATCGAGCAGCAACAGGTTGGGCTTTTCCCAGGCAATCAGCGCCAGCGCCAGACGCGCTTTCTCGCCACCGGAGAAATTCAGCACCGGCTCTTCCAGACGCGCGCCACGGAAATCGAAGCCACCGAGGAAGTCGCGCAGTGTCTGTTCACGTTCAGTCGGTGCCAGACGCTGCAAGTGCAGCAATGGCGTGGCCTTGGCATCCAGTGAGTCAAGCTGATGCTGGGCGAAGTAGCCGACGGTGAGGTTTTCACCTCGAACCAGTCGACCGCTCTGCGGCTCAAGCTCGCCAGCCAGATTTTTGATCAGCGTCGACTTGCCCGCTCCGTTGGGGCCCAGCAGGCCGATGCGCGCGCCCGGCGTGAGTTGCAGCTTGACCTTCTCCAGGATGGTCTTGTCGCCGTAACCCAGGCGCGCGTCTGACAGATCCAGCAACGGGCTGGAGATCTTGTCGGACTCACGGAAAACGAAGTTGAACGGCGAATCGACGTGCGCGGCGGACAGCTCTTCCATGCGCTCCAGTGCCTTGATCCGGCTCTGGGCCTGACGGGCCTTGGTGGCTTGAGCCTTGAAGCGCGCGATGTATTTTTCCATGTGCGCGCGTTGTACCTGCTGCTTCTCGTAGGCCTGTTGCTGCTGGGCCAGACGTTCGGCACGAGCGCGCTCGAAAGCGCTGTAGCCGCCACGATAAAGCGTGATCTTGCGTTGCTCGACATGGGCGATGTGATCGACCACAGCGTCCAGAAAATCCCGGTCGTGGGAAATCAGCAGCAAGGTGCCGGGGTAGCTCTTGAGCCAGTCTTCAAGCCAAAGAATGGCGTCGAGGTCCAAGTGGTTGGTCGGTTCGTCGAGCAGCAACAGGTCGGACGGGCACATCAGCGCCTGCGCGAGGTTCAGGCGCATACGCCAGCCGCCGGAGAAACTGCCGACCTGACGTTCCATCTGTTCGTTGGTGAAACCCAGCCCGGCCAGCAGCTTGCGCGCCCGCGCGTCTGCGGTGTAACCGTCGGCGCTGTCGAGCTCCGAATGCAGACGCGCCTGAGCCGCGCCGTCCTGCGCGGCTTCCGCTTCGGCCAGCAGACGCTGAACCTCGCGCAGGCGCTCGTCGCCGTCGAGCACGTAGTCCACGCCCAGGCGCTCAAGGGTGTCGACCTCCTGACGCATATGCGCGATACGCCAGTCGGCGGGCAGCAGGCAGTCACCGGCGTCGGGCGTCAGCTCGCCGCGCAGCAAGGCGAACAGGCTGGATTTACCGGCGCCATTGGCACCGATCAGGCCGGCTTTATGGCCGGCGTGCAGGGTCAGCTCGGCGTCTTCTAGCAGACGTTGCGGACCACGCTGTAAGGTAAGGCTTTGAAGTCGAATCATAATGGCGGCGGAGTCTACCAGCTTCGTCCTGAACAGGTGGATCACTATGCCTTCAGCGCTCTGGAGTTTCACCCTCGATTTCTATGCCCGTCCGGGCGTAGAGCAGGCTTGTCTGATGCTGCAAGCCAACGGGGCCAACGTGTGCATGGTGCTTTGCGGGGTCTGGCTTGGCACGCGCGACGTGGCGTGCAATGCGCAGCGATTAGCGCAAATAAGGCAATTGGCGACACCCTGGCACGATGAAGTGGTGCGTCCGCTGCGGGATTTGCGCAACCAATGGCGCAATGCAGCACTTGAGGACGCGGTGCTGATGACGTTGCGAATGAAGGTCAAGGCGCTGGAGCTGGAGGCTGAACAGAGTCTAATGCTGAGGCTTGAGGCACTGACTGGAGACTGGCCAGCGGGTGAGGCGAGAAATGCAGAGGAATGGCTGATCGAGCTCGCTGACGGAGAGGCAGAAAAAAACCGCGATGCGCTGCAGGTGCTGCGCATCGCGGTTGATCTTGCCGTCGACCAGACTTAGGAAGCGCTGGTTGGCGTTGCGCCATTCGCAGGTGTTGCCGGTGTTGCCGGTGTTGCAGCTGGCGCGGCAGGTGCAGGCGTCGTCGGCTTGGCAGCGGCAGCAGGTGCTGGCGTAGCCGGTTTGGCGGCGGCCGGCTTCGCTGCTGGCTTGGCCGCAGGTTTGGCGACAGGCTTGGCTGCTGCTTTCACAGGTGCCTTGACTGGTGCTTTGGTGGGAGCCTTCGCGGGCGCTTTCACCGGGGCTTTCGCCGCTGGTTTGGCTACCGGTGTTTTTGCTGCTGCTGGTTTGGCAGTGCTGCTTGCAGTCGTTTTGGCCACAGGTGCCTTGGCCGCAGCCGCTTTGGCGGCCGGCCTGGTGGCGGCAGGTTTAGCCGTGACCGGCTTGGCGGCGGCTGTTTTTGCCGCGGCAGGCTTGGCTGTTGCCGCTGCCCGGGTGGCAGGTTTGGCGGCAGCTTTGACCGGGGCCTTGGTTGCCGCAGGTTTGGCTGCAGGCTTGGCGACCGTCGAAGGCTTGGCAGCCGTTTTGGCGGCTGGTTTGGCAGCGGCCGCTTTCACTGCGGTTTTTGCAGGTGCTTTTGCTGTAGCGGCAGTCGCTGCTTTGGCGGCGGCTTTAGGGGCTGCAGGCTTGGCATTGCGAGTGGTCAGGATCTTGCCGACAGCCTCTTTCACGCGACCGATACCCTGGGCCAGCTTCAGGCTCTCCTGGGCATCGCGCTTGAGGTGCAGAATGTAGGTGCGGGTTTCGGTCTGGCGATCCTTGAGGGCATCGAGCAACTCTTCCAGCTCGGAAACGGCGTCTTTGGCCTTGGCCTGTGCCTTGGATTTTCCGGCGGTGGCAGCGTCCTGCAGTTTGATGCGGGAGTTGTGCAGTTTTTCCTGCGCCTTGCCGCGTTGTTTCTCAAGCTTGGCGAGCAGTTTCTCGGCATCAGCCAAGGCTTGGGAACAGGCGTCTTCCAGATGTTCAAGCAAGCTGCCCGATAATTGTTGGAGCAAATGCAACGGAGTATTTACTGGCTTCTTTTTGGCCGACATGACTTACCTCCTGGGTGACGAAATTGCGGCTCATACTAGGCTTCTGCGCGCATCGCCGCTAGCGCATCTTGACAGCATCCAGGGGGCGCTGTTGCATACTGCAAAAAATGATTGCCCGACACGATGCACAGGCATTGTGAAATTCACTTCGCAAGACTCGTCACTACACGCGCTGGCGCTGGCATAATCGCTGCCTTCCCAGGCCGGAGAGCATTAATGTCGCGCTACCTGTTAACGTCGTTGTTTCTCTTGCTACCCTTGGCTCAAGCTGCCGAAGCACCACCTGCGGCGGCCGATGATGGTCACGATCTCGCATACAGCCTGGGTGCAAGCCTTGGTGAACGCTTGCATCAGGAAGTCCCTGACCTTGACCTCAAGGCACTTGTCGACGGTCTGAAACAGGCTTATCAGGGCAAGCCGCTGGCACTCAAGCAGGAACGTATCGACCAGGTCCTGCGTGAGCATGACGCCGCAATCGCGCAGGCCGAGACCGCAGGCACAGACGCGCCTACCGAGGCAGCCCTGAAGGCCGAGCGCACGTTCATGGACAGCGAGAAGGCCAAGCCGGGTGTGAAGGTATTGGCTGACGGGATTCTCATGACCGAGCTGACACCCGGCACGGGCCCCAAACCTGATGCCAATGGCAGGGTTGAAGTACGCTATGTGGGGCGCTTGCCGGACGGCACGATCTTCGATCAGAGCACACAGCCGCAATGGTTCCGGCTAGACAGCGTGATCAGCGGCTGGACCAGCGCATTGCAGACGATGCCGACCGGTGCGAAGTGGCGACTGGTGATTCCTTCGGATCAAGCCTACGGCGCCGAGGGCGCTGGCGACCTTATCGATCCGTTCACTCCGCTGGTATTTGAAATCGAGCTGATTGCCGTTTCACAGTAAGCGGATGTAAATCAGGAATTCAGAAATGCGAAAGGGTGCAAAAGCACCCTTGGCGTTTGTAGCCTCTGCACGCGAGCGGTTACACCTGCGCGGCGATCTCTTCCTTGTGGGAGTTATGCAGCACTTCAATCAGGCAGTCTTCCAGCTCGAAACGCTCGTGCAGCAGTTGCCCAAGCTGGTTGAATTCCTTGGCCACCACCGTAGCGTCGGAGCAGTCGCCCTTGTCGCAACGATCATTGAACGTCAACGCAAACTTGGTAATGACGTCCAGACGCGGGTAGATCGTGTCAGCCAGCTCAAGCCCACGCTCGTCGTTGAACGCGCGGGCTTCATCACCCAGCTGTTCATAAACCTCAAAGTGGCCGGCCGAGACGTAATCGACAAGAACTCCACAGAAGTTCTGCAGGCCTTCACGGTCGGCTGCCAAGGCTTGGGGCGTGTCACCCAGCGCATCGTAGGCTTCGACCAGTTCGAGACGGCTTTGAAGCCAGCGATCAATCAGCTTATTGACTCCGCCCCAGCGTTCCTGAGCATTCTGACAACTTTCCAGCATGGTCTTCTCTCTTCCCTTCAGGGGCATGCAGTCCTGGGCCGGTCCTGGCTGTTAGCCTGGACCTGGCCTGATAGATGCGTCAGGACAGCATATTTCCAGTGACGCGTGCGGGCCAGATTATGCCCGCTCGACAAGGCCTTCAAGGTACGCAGGAGATAAAGTTCATACAAGTGTTTAATACTCGCCCCGATCTCTGGTCGCCAGCCAGTGGCTGAACTCGCTGAAAAGAGGATACAGCGGTAACAGCGCAAGGCCGGTAAATGCCAGCAGACTCCACTCCGGCAGGCTTATACCGAACAGGGTCCAGGTGATTTCCGCGCAAAACATTGCATCGCTTCGCAGCCGGTCAATGCACATGTCCAGTGAGAGCAGGCTTAACACATGCTCCAGTCTGGTAATGAAAGGTATCAATTGATCTGCCGAGGCGGTTTGCAGCCATACCTGAGCACCTGCCGTCACAAACCCTGTCAGGGCGATCATTAGAAAGCCCAGGCTGTAGCGCCGCATGCCTGCCGGGCCGGGAGCGTGGCAGGCCGTGCACAATGCCAGCACACCGCAGATGATGATTACAACGCGTTGTACCAGGCAGAGGACGCAAGGGTCGAGGCCGAAGGTTTGCTGCAGATAAAAGGCGGCGCCAATGATTGATGCACAGGCCAGCGATGCCAGGAAAAACAGGAAGCGTGTGCGAGCCAGATACATGGCAAATCCGTAACAAAGGACGAGGCGATTACGGTAGAGGAAAGGGTGCGGCGCATTCAAGGTGGCGGCGTGCGGATACGTCGCTGTTTACCTAGGACAACAAACACACTGCCGCGTGGTTCTTTTACATATCGGCGTAGGAAGATTCTCACGCACTGATTTCTGCAGGTCGTCGAGATAGCATGGAGAGCCCTCGCACGGGGCTCTCCGGCAGCTTTATGCCTTGGTCAGCGTAGGCACAGGGCGCGACAGAAAGCGCTCGTCGAGCAGGCCGAGGCCTTCCTGAAAAAGCGTATTGCTGCGATCTGTCTCACCCAGCTGGGCCAGCAGACGAGCCAGCTCTGCGCAGGTCTCGGGATTGCGTTCCAGACGCAGGCTGCTCTCCAGATAATCCCGCGCCTTGCCCCACAACCGGCCTTGCAGGCAGATACGCCCCAGGCTCAGCAACAGGCTTGGATCGGCAGGATGATGCTTGAGCCAGCCTTCTGCCGTTTGCAGTTGCTTCAGCGGATCGCTACCGCGCACCAGGCCATACAGACGCGCCAGATGGCTGTTGTATTCGCGCTTGAGGGCGCTACGCAGCACTTCTTCAGCCTGAGCTTCGGCACCAAGACGACGCAGTTGATCGGCATACGCCAGCACCAGTTGCGGCTCCTGACGTTGTGCGGAGCCGAGTCCTTGCCAGGCACTTTCCAGCGAAGGCAGCCCGGTGGGTGAGCCTTCAATGCCATCGCGGTAGGCCGCCAGGGTCAGGTTCTCGCCCCAGGCGCGGCGCTCTAGCTCGGCAAGCTCCTTGGCTGGCAGGACCTTGTCTTTGCGCAGTTCCGGCATCAGGCGGACAACATCGGACCAGTCGCCACGTTGTTGATACAGACGCTGCAACTGGCGAAGCACCTGAGGGTTATGTGGATGACGCTCTTTCATTGCCAGCAGCGTGGTGAGCGCACCTTCGGTGTCGCCACGATCCTGTTGCAGTTGAGCGTGATTCAGGGCAATTGCCAGCTCGGCTTGCGGTTGACGCTCCAGCGCACGCTCCAGCAAGGCATCGCAGTCTTCGTAACGGCCCTGCTCATTGGCCGCGCGGGCGGCGCCAATGTAGTAAAGCAATGGATGGGCATCGGCTTCGGCCGCCCGTTGCAGATGACGTTGTGCGCTGGCCCAGCGTCCCTCGGCAAGGTCCATCTGGCCATGCTCGATAGCCAGTTGCACACGGCGACGGCGGTTACGACGCGACCATGGGTTGACCACGCGGCCTGACGTCGTCAGCAGCGTGATGACCAGCCTCAGAAGGGCGATTACCAGCAGAACTGCGACGAGCAGCGCCAGCGTCGCCCACAGGCTCGATTCATAGCGGAAGTTCTGATAGGCGATCAGCACGTAGCCGGAATGCTCGGCGATGGCGACACCAATCAGCGCCGCAGCGGCAATAGCGATGAATAACAGCACATAAAAGCGCTTCATCGGCTGGTCCCCTGTTGCGCCTCGGCTGGCTGGCCCGCGGCATGACGGCGTTCAAGGTAGGCCTGCACCGAGCTAAGGCTCTGCGCCAGATCAGGGGTCTTGACCGATACGGGCTGTATGGCCAGAGTCTCAAGCCCTTGGCCGAGCACTTTGCTCTGTGGGTCGTCCTGATCGAAGTTGGCCTTCAGAACGCTCTGCGCTTCGGTAATGGCCTTGGTGTAGACCTGCGGCTCGCCGTTGAGCGCCGCCCACTGCGCCTGCTCCAGCGCCAGGCTCAGGGCCAGACGCACTTGGGAAAGACTTTGGCCCGCCAATACCGGGCGGATATCCTTGTCGGCGTTGAAATCGATACGGAAGTAATGGGAAATTTCGTCCCACCATTGCGTCCACCGGCTTTGTTCAGTCTTGTCGGCGGTCAGTCCCAGAAGAGACTCGCCCTTGTCTTCGTATTCAGGTGCCAGCTTGTTCAACTGCACAGCCTGCTCACGCAGGGCGGCCAGTTGCAGGAACAGTCCGGTGCGGTCTGGCTGTTCGACGCTGCGCAAGGCGGCAAGGCTCTTGGCCAGTTGCTCGCGGGCCGCAAAGGAGCCGGGATCGTCCTGCTCACGCAGAATTTCGTCGGCCCCCTGAACCAGCGCCTGAGCACTGTTTATGTCCTGCAGCGCTGAAAGACGCAGGCTGGCCAGACGCAGCAAATGCTCTGCCTCGGCCAGGCGCCAGTCCTTGCGGCTCGCACCCAGCACGGTTTCGAGTCGCTGGCTGAGGCGCTGCTGATCGCCCTGCAATTGCGCGACCAGACGTCTGCTGTCTGCCAACTGATCGGCAGGCGGGAATTGCGCGAGGCGTGCGCTTAGTTGCTGATCATTCTGAGCCAGTACCAGCGTCTGCTCGGCGATATCTTCAACCTGGCCGCGCTGCTGCTGGTGGCCGGCTTGCAGCATGCGCAGTTGCCAGACCCCCCAGCCTGCGACCGCGACACCAGCGATACCGAGCAGCAAGGCCAGGAATACCAGGCCACTGCTGCGGCTGCCGGTGCGCTCGGCACGTACTGAGTCAGGCTTGGGTGCAGGCGTTTTCAACACCGATTCTTCGTCTTTAGGCAAGGCTGTTTCGCTCACGTATCCCATCCTTTGCATTTTGGCGTAATAGCGTAAACGACAAGTGTCGATCATTACGCCTTGACGGCAGGCTGAGGTTGATCCCGCAACGCTGCCAGCAATGCCGTGGCGCTGGCGCCACGACAATCAATAACGGTCCGGGCTCCAGCTGCCTGCGCAATGCTGGCAACCCGGGGGCTTGGTACGAACAGTGGCAAATCGGCCAGGTCCGGCCATGAATCACCCGCCAGCTGAAGCAAATGTTCAAAACCCTGCCCACTGCTGACCACCAGCCCGTTCAAGCGTTCCACCGCAACACGTTGCGGCACGGCGTCGGGGGCATGCTGCGGCAGGTAGCGACGATACAACGGCAGGTAATCAACTCCCACCCCCAACTCGCGCAATTGCTCGGCCAACAGTTCGCGTCCTTCGTCACCGCGCATGATCAGCACACGGCTTCCCGGTACGGCAATCGCCTGTTTCAGGCGCGGCAGCGCAAGCAAGGCTTCGCTGTCATCGCCCTGCTCCGGCCAGCTCGCATCGAGCCCGTAGTCGATCAGTATCTGCCCGGTTGCTGAACCCACACTGAACCAGGGTTGCATGGGTGGCTGCGGCCATATTTCGTCGATCAGCTCGATGGCCAGCCGCGCCGCAGGTTTGCTGACCACGATCACTGCACAATAATTGAGCAGCTCGAAAATGATCGAACGCTGTGCAGGCGTCAAGGGCAATGGCTCTGTCTCGAGCAAAGGCAGGCTGCTGCTGAAGATACCGGCCTCGGCCAGAACCCTGGCCAGCGCTGCCGACTCTTCGGCCGGGCGGGTCAGCAGCAGGCGCCAGCCATTCATTCGTTATTGGCCTCGCCATACACCGCTTTCAGAATCTCGGCGGCGCCCTGCTCCAGCAGCGCTTCGGCCACCTGCACACCCAGTGCCTGGGCGGATGTCTGGGGCGCCCGGGCATCTGCATGCAGCAACACGCTGCCGGACGGATCACCCACCAGGCCGCGCAACCAGACGTCATCGCCTTCCAGCACGGCGTAACAGGCGATAGGCACCTGGCAGCCGCCGTTGAGGTGCTTGTTCAGCGAGCGTTCGGCAATCACGCGCACGGCGGTATCTTCGTGGTGCAGCGGAGCGAGCAAGGCATGAATTTCGGCATCAACGCTGCGGCATTCGATACCCACCGCGCCCTGGCCACCCGCTGGCAGGCTGTCGTCAACGCTGATTGCCGAGGTGATACGATTTTCAAAGCCCAGGCGGATCAGGCCCGCAGCGGCAAGAATGATGGCGTCGTACTCACCGGCATCGAGCTTGGCCAGGCGCGTATTGACGTTGCCACGCAGGAAGCGGATCTGCAGATCGGGACGACGCGCCAGTAATTGCGCCTGACGGCGCAGGCTGGAGGTGCCAACGATGCTGCCGGCTGGCAGTTCGTCCAGGCTGGCAAAGGTGTTGGACACGAACGCATCGCGCGGGTCTTCGCGCTCGCAGATGCAGAACAGGCCCAGGCCTTGTGGAAAATCCATCGGCACGTCTTTCATCGAATGCACGGCGATGTCGGCGTTGTTTTCCAGGAGCGCGGTTTCCAGCTCCTTGACGAACAGCCCTTTGCCACCGATTTTCGACAGCGGGGAGTCGAGCAGTTTGTCGCCACGGCTGACCATGGGCACCAGTGTCACGAGCAGGCCGGGATGAGCCTGTTCAAGACGGGCCTTTACGTATTCTGCCTGCCAGAGTGCCAGCGCACTTTTGCGCGTGGCGATGCGGATTTCGCGAGAGGACATTGAACAATCCGTACTGAATGAATGCGACGGATAATAACAGCTCAGTCAGGGCGGCTTCAGCGCAGACTGAAAACTTGCATCAGCCCACTGACTTCGATCACCGAACCGGCCAGTGGCTGAGGGGTGCAGAAAGGTGGCCCGCAGACAAACCGGAGAACACACAGATCTGAAAACCCGACCAGTTCCGTGACTCGGTTTTGATGCCCAGGCTCCAGAGCGGGGAGCTCTAGAGCTGCTGCATCATCTTGCGTACACCGGCTACATGGCGGCGACTGACGATCAACGCATCGCCATTAAGCCCTCTGAGAAACAGCTGGAAATGCCCCAGCGGCGTGCGCTGCAACCGTTCTATGCGCTCGCGGGCCACCAGCGCATTGCGGTGAATGCGCACGAAACGATCACCGAACTCGTCTTCCAGTGCTTTCAGCGGTTCGTCCAGCAGCACTTCGCCGCCCTCGTGACGCAAGGTCACGTATTTGTGATCGGCGATAAAGTAGATCACCTGATCCAGGGGAATCAGCTCGATGCCTTTGCGGGTACGCGCGCTGATGTGGCTGCGTGGCCCCGATCCGCTTTCGGCTG
The DNA here is from genome assembly GCF_022836805.1 of Pseudomonas sp. RGM 3321. Classification (NCBI taxonomy): domain Bacteria; kingdom Pseudomonadati; phylum Pseudomonadota; class Gammaproteobacteria; order Pseudomonadales; family Pseudomonadaceae; genus Pseudomonas; species Pseudomonas sp. RGM 3321. Next base: position 59,339 of record NZ_JALHBH010000118.1, on the reverse strand, counting down.
CCGGACGGGTCAGCGCCGCCAGTTGCACGCGGTTTGGCCGCTCGGCTTTCCTCAATGCTTCGACGAGGTGCTCGGAACGCACAGGCTTGACCAGATAGCCGACTGCACTGACCTGAAAAGCTTCCAGGGCGAATTCATCGTGGGCAGTGCAAAACACCACTGCAGGTGGCGCTTCCCGCTCGCACAGGCGCGCTGCAACCTGCAGGCCATCGAGACCCGGCATGCGGATATCGAGCAGCACTACGTCCGGTTTGTGGGTTTCGATCAGCGCCAAGGCTTCTTCGCCATTGGACGCGCTGGGTTCCAGTACTCGATAACCCTCGATTTCATTGACCATGCGGCTCAATCGCTCGCGGGCCAGGGGTTCGTCATCAACGATCAGGACATTCATATAGCTCTGGCTTCCTGCGTGAGTCTCGCACAAGGATAGCGTAGACAGGTGTAGTGACGACCGTCACGGCGCTCCACGCTCAGACTGGCATGCGGGCCAAAAAGTGCCGCAATTCGTGCGCCTATATTCGTCAGAGCCTGCTGAGTACCGTTGGAAGTCTGCCGATTGGCAACTTCTTCATAGGGATTGCTGACGCTCAATATGAACTCTCCCCCTTCATAGTTCGCTTCGACCGTTACAACGCCCCCTTCGACCCGCGGAGCAATGCCATAAATCAAAGCGTTTTCAAGTAATGGCTGCAAGGTTAGCTGGGGGATTGGCAAGTCATCGGGAATTGCACTCACCCTCCAGTCCAACTGTAGACGCTCGCCAAGACGATATTGCTCAATCGATAAATATCGTTTTGCCAATGCCAGCTCCTCACCCCATGTCACGAGGCTGCCCGGCTTGGCCAGACTGGCACGAAAAAGGTCCGAAAGATCGAGCACCGCCTGCTCGGCCTTGACTGGGTTGCTGGCCACCAGACTGGCGATACTGTTGAGTGTATTGAAGAGGAAGTGCGGGCGGATGCGCGCCTGCAGCGATTCGATCCTGGCGCGCAGCTCGCCCTGTTGCTGCTTGCGCCACTGACTCTGCAGATAGAAGTAACGCAGCATCAGGGCGGACATGATCAGGGCAATCGTCGAGTAGCGTAGATAACGCTCGACCATGCCGCTGACCGAAATTCGCCCGGTAAGCTGACAGACGTCGGTGACGGCTGTGCACAGCAGCGTCAGGCCGACCACCAGCAGGCAACTGAGCATGCCCGCCAGCCCCGGCGTCAATCGCGCCAGCCAGGGGCGCAACCCGCACAGGAGCGCTGCCGACAGCAGCACGATCCATTGCACGAACAGCGACATCAGCGCCAGACGTACCCAGTCGAAGCCGTTACGCATCGGTTCAACCAGCACCAAAACCAGCACCAGCAGCTCCGCCAGAACGACAAGCACCAGCAATGCCTGCGGCAGGCACAGTTCAGGGAGGAAAAAGTCTTTGCCGGGCGCAGGCCGGGCATCGTGTTTCACAGGTTCGATTCGCATGCCTCCAGTCTCTGCCCTGGCCTCGTCAGCGGCAAGCTGCCCGGGGATAAAAATGCATCAACCCTGTTATCATCGCAATCGCCCTTGTGCCAGGTAACGGGCACGCCACTTTCTGTTAGCAACGAGCGAATCCATGAGCACCGACAAGACCAATCAGTCCTGGGGCGGCCGCTTCAGTGAACCCGTCGACGCGTTTGTCGCGCGTTTCACTGCCTCCGTCACCTTCGATCAACGTCTGTATCGCCACGACATCATGGGCTCCATCGCCCACGCCACGATGCTGGCCAAGGTGGGCGTTCTGACCGACGCCGAGCGTGACACCATCGTTGACGGCCTGAACACCATCCAGGCCGAGATCGAGGCTGGCCAGTTCGACTGGCGCGTCGATCTGGAAGACGTGCACATGAACATTGAAGCACGCCTGACCGATCGCATCGGTATCACCGGCAAGAAGCTGCACACCGGTCGCAGCCGCAACGATCAGGTCGCCACCGATATCCGTCTGTGGCTGCGCGACGAAATCGACCTGATCCTCAGCGAAATCACACGTCTGCAGCAAGGCCTGCTGGGCCAGGCCGAGCGTGAAGCTGAAACCATCATGCCCGGTTTCACCCATTTGCAGACCGCCCAGCCCGTTACATTCGGTCACCATATGCTGGCCTGGTTCGAAATGCTCAGCCGCGACTACGAGCGTCTGGTCGACTGCCGCAAGCGTCTCAACCGCATGCCTCTGGGCAGCGCTGCGCTGGCAGGCACCACCTACCCGATCGACCGCGAACTGACCTGCACACTGCTGGGCTTTGAGGTGGTGGGCGGCAACTCGCTGGACGGCGTATCGGATCGCGACTTCGCCATCGAATTCTGCTCGGCTGCATCCATCGCAATGATGCACCTGTCGCGCTTTTCGGAAGAGCTGGTGCTCTGGACCAGTGCGCAGTTCCAGTTCATTGATCTGCCAGATCGCTTCTGCACCGGCAGCTCGATCATGCCGCAAAAGAAGAACCCCGATGTTCCTGAACTGGTTCGCGGCAAGAGCGGCCGTGTTTTCGGTGCCCTGATGGGCCTGCTGACCCTGATGAAAGGCCAGCCTCTGGCCTACAACAAGGACAATCAGGAAGACAAGGAACCGCTGTTCGACGCCGCCGATACGCTGCGTGATTCGTTGCGTGCGTTCGCCGACATGATCCCTGCGATCAAGCCCAAGCACGCGATGATGCGTGAAGCAGCGCTGCGCGGCTTCTCGACCGCCACCGATCTGGCCGACTATCTGGTCCGCCGTGGTCTGCCGTTCCGTGACTGCCATGAGATCGTCGGTCACGCGGTGAAATACGGTGTGGAAACCGGCAAGGACCTGGCAGAGATGAGCCTGGAAGAGCTGCGTCAGTTCAGCAACCAGATCGAACAGGACGTCTTCGCCGTGCTGACCCTGGAAGGCTCGGTCAACGCCCGTAACCACATCGGCGGCACCGCACCCGAACAGGTCCGCGCCGCCGTGGTCCGCGGTCAGGAACTGCTGGCCGGGCGCTGAGTACCCCGCACTCACCCCGCCTGATCATCGTTCCCATGCTCCGCGTGGGAATGCCTTCCTGGACGCTCTGCGTCCGATCCTGAAGGTGCGCCGCGGCCCGTGTGTGACGCGGAGCGTCACGAACTGCATGCCAACGCGGAGCATTGGCACGATAGTGATCTCAAGGTTTCATCGTTCCCATGCTCCGCGTGGGAGTGCCGTTCTGGATGCTCCGCGTCCGATCCTGAGCGTGCGTAGCGCAACGGATATGTGACGCAGAGCGTCACGACCTGCATGCCAACGCGGAGCATTGGCACGATATTCATCTCAAGGTTTCATCGTTCCCATGCTCCGCGTGGGAATGCCGTTCTGGACGCTCCGCGTCCTACCCTGAATGTGCGCCGCGGCCAGGATGTTTGACGCATAGCGTCACGACCTGCATGCCAACGCAGAGCATTGGCACGATAGTGTTCTCAAGGTTTTCATCGTTCCCATGCTACGCGTGGGAATGCCTTCCTGGACGCTCTGCGTCCGATCCTGAAGGTGCGCCGCGGCCCGTGTGTGACGCGGAGCGTCACGAACTGCATGCCAACGCGGAGCATTGGCACGATAGTGTTCTCAAGGTTTTCATCGTTCCCATGCTCCGCGTGGGAATGCCTTTCTGGACGCTCTGCGTCCGATTCTGAAGGTGCGCCGCGGCCCGTGTGTGACGCGGAGCGTCACGAACTGCATACCAACGCGGAGCATTGGCACGATAGTGTTCCTCCGGGCACCTATCGTTCCTACAACTCTTTCAGCACCTGCCGATTTCCCTCCAGCGCACCCCGCCGTTATCATCCCCGCTTCTTGTGTGGGGACTTATCCGATGCTCAATGGCCTGTGGCTTGGTTTTTTTGTCGTGGCGACGATTTCCGCGCTGGTGCAGTGGCTGGTGGGCGGCAACGCCGGCATTTTTGCGGCGATGGTCGAAAGTATATTCGCCATGGCCAAGCTGTCGGTCGAGGTCATGGTACTGCTGTTTGGCACACTGACGCTGTGGCTGGGCTTTTTGCGCATCGCCGAGAAGGCGGGCATCGTCGATTGGCTGGCCAAGGTTCTCGGCCCGCTGTTTCTGCGTCTGATGCCGGAAGTGCCGCCCGGCCACCCGGCACTGGGGCTGATTACCCTCAACTTCGCTGCCAATGCGCTGGGGCTCGACAACGCCGCCACGCCTATCGGCCTGAAGGCCATGCGTTCACTGCAGGAGCTCAACCCGAGCAAGACCGCCGCCAGTAATGCGCAGATCCTGTTTCTGGTGCTCAATGCCTCCTCGCTGACGCTGCTGCCGGTGACTATCTTCATGTACCGCGCCCAGCAGGGTGCTCCCGATCCTACCCTGGTATTTCTGCCAATTCTGCTGGCCACCAGCGTCTCGACCATCGTCGGCCTGCTGTCGGTCGCGTTCATGCAGCGTCTGCGTCTGTGGGACCCGGTGGTGCTCGCTTACCTGATCCCCGGCGCCCTGCTACTGGGTGCTTTCATGGCTTTTCTCGGCACACTGTCGGCGGCTGCGCTGGCGGGCCTGTCGTCCATTCTGGGCAACCTCACGCTGTTTGGCCTGATCATGATGTTTCTGATCATCGGCTCGTTGCGCAAAGTGCTGGTCTATGAGGCCTTTGTCGAAGGTGCGAAGGAAGGCTTCGACGTCGCCAAGAGCCTGTTGCCTTATCTGGTCGCCATGCTTTGTGCAGTGGGTGTGCTGCGCGCATCCGGCGCGCTGGACTTTGGCCTGGAAGGCATTCGGCATGTGGTGCAGTGGCTGGGGCTGGATACACGCTTCGTCGATGCGTTGCCGACCGCGATGGTCAAACCCTTCTCCGGCAGCGCCGCGCGGGCACTGTTGATCGAAACCATGCAGACCCAGGGCGTCGACAGCTTCGCAGCATTGGCCGCCGCAACGATTCAGGGCAGCACCGAAACCACGTTCTACGTGCTCGCGGTGTACTTCGGCGCCGTGGGCATTCAGCGCGCTCGCCACGCGGTGGGTTGCGCACTGCTGGCCGAGTTTGCCGGTGTGGTGGCTGCGACCTTCGTCTGCTACTGGTTCTTCGGCGCGACCGCTTCCTGACGGCTCACTGCGCCGGAGCCTGCGGTGCAGATTTTGCAGGTGCCGGCTCGGCAGGCGCTGCCTCCTGCTGTTCCTGCTTCGGCTGATCGGCGGGCGCAGACTCAGGTGTGGCTTCTTCAGCCGAGTCGCCGCCCGGTTTGAGCTTGATTAACCGGCCGGTAGGTCGCTTCACAGCCGGTTGATCGTTGTCGGTCACCACAAAGCGCAGCACGCCGATCATCTGGCCGTCCTCGGTCAGCACCCTCACCTGCCAGCGCCCTGCCACGTCCTGCGGGAAGTTCTGCTTGCGTGTCCAGGCGCGATAGCCTTCCTTGCGTCCACCGTGAATGTCCAGCGCAATCCGGTCCATCTCTTCGCCTTCATGCCACCACACATGATAGATACGCTCATCCAGACCGCGCGGCGCATTGATTGCGGTATACGCATACAGGCCGCCGTTGCGCAGCTGTTTGGCGCTGATCAGCGAAATACTGTCGCCCGGTGTGCGGTTCTTGTTATCGAAGTCCGGGCTGACCGCCACTTCGGTCAACCAGAGCGTCGCAGGCGGCACCCAGGAGCGCAGCAGCCAGCCCGCTGCGCCAATGGCCAGGATCATCGCGATCACGGCCAGCGCACTGCGCCAGGTATTCAGTGAGAAACTCGACATCAGGCTCGGGGCCGACAGCAGCATTGCCACGCCCAGCGCCAGTTTGTAGCTCTCGGCGGTGGTCAGGTGCAGGATGATCGGCAGTGCCGTCAGCAGCGCGGCGAACAGGGTCAGGGTGTGCAGCGTCATGAACAGCCAGCGTCTCGGTGCCAGCCATTTGTAATACAGCGGATCAATGATCGAGATCAGTCCAGCTGCGCCCAGCGCCGCCGTGAAGATGGCCTGGCCGCTGTTCCAGGTGGTAGTGATGAAAAAGAACGGCAACACGAAAAACAGGCTTTCCTGATGGATCATCTGCGTGCCGTAACGCAGCAAGCCCTGCGGAATTTCGCGGCCCAAGGCCTTGTTGAGCAGGCCGACCATCGTGTTTTCGATCATCAGCCACAGCCAACTGATCAGCAACACCACGGCGATCCAGGTTGCCAGCCCTGCCTGGCGGTCGACCAGGATGAAACTGGCGATACCTGAAACAAAACCAAACGCCGCAATGAGCCCCGGATAGCGCTGCATCAAGTTGAGCACAGGCGTCACATAGCGGTTCACGTCAAACATTCGGGGGTTCACTCGGTTCTGTTCATACAAAAACCGCGCAGCGTAACAAGCGCAGCGCGCAGCCAACACCACCAATGCAGTTCGGCGTCAGGATTCTATTTGTTGCGTACACGCCAGCGCCACACGGCCAACAAGGCTATCAGGCCCAGCACTCCGCCAATCAGCCAGTACAGGCCGTCATAACTGAACAGAGGTTTTTCAATTCGCATGTAGCCCGGCTGGGCGAGCAGCTGGCGCATGGCCTGACTGGCTGTCTCCAGCTTCACCGTCTTGATGCGTTTGGCTGGGTCATCGAAGCGCCCGTTTTCGTAATCATTGAGCGCGCTCCAATAATAGTCGGCCAGCGCACTATTGCCCTGTGTGGCCCACGATTGCCGGTCGATGGCGAGCTGTTGCAACCGCGCAAATGTAGCGGGCTGCATGCCTTCTTTTTGCAGGCGCTCGACCATACTGCGGATGTCCCGCTCGGCTTCATCGGCATCGTCCCGCTCGACATCGGCGTTCAGGCTCAAAAAACCGACATCGCCGAACACTTCCCGCTCGGCAGAAGGGCCGTACGACAAACTGTGTTTCAGACGCAGCTCGGTGTAGAGCGTCCAGTCAAGATAGGCTTTGACCAGTTCCCAGGTTTCGTCGTGCTGGTCGTCGAGCTGTGGCTCGGGGTAGATCAGGTGCAGCTTGGCACTCTCGCCCAGCCCGCCGCGCTCAAGCTCGCGTCGCTGCTCGGCTGAACCCGTGCTTTGCGCCAGCGGTGGGTGATCTATCGGGTCGGTGGGTGCCAGTTTGCCGTAAGTGCGCTCCAGATAGGCCGGCAGCAGCTTGTCCAGATCGCCAACCACGATCAGCGTCATGTTATTGGGCGCGTACCAGTTGGCGAATACATCTTCGATATGGCCAAGCTTGATGTCATCCACTTCAGGTCGTTCGGCGCATTTGAGGCCCAGCTCCACCGCCAGTTGGCTGCTGGCGCTGCGCCCTGAGTCACGCCGGTCAAGCAGGCGCTGCAAGTGTGAAAAGTGTCCACCGTCCTCGCGCTCTACAACGCGTTTGACGCCGTCCAGTCGTGCCTGGCTGAGCTCGGTTCTGGTCATGATCTCCAGCAGCAGGTCGAGCACCTTGCGCTGGTTTCGTGCGGGCGCTTCAATCACGAAGGTGGTATCGGCATTACTGGTGAATGCGTTCCACTCGCCACCCAGTGCCTGCATGCGCTCTTCCAGACCGCCTTCACCGCTGTCATCAACCCCGCTGAACAGAAGATGTTCCAGCAGATGCGGCAGCTCCTTGTCCTGACAGGGGAAGTCATCGAAACCGATACCTACTACCAGCCGGATGGCGACGTGACCTTTTTCGGAACCGGGCTTGAGAAGGACTTGCAAACCATTGGGCAGCAGATAGCCCTCGACCTGAAGGCGGTCAAGGGCAAACGAAGGGAGTGAACCGAGGAGCAGACAAGCGAACAGCAGGCAACGCATAAAACAGCTTTCCTGGCGGGCCGGTATGTTTAACAGACTTCACCTCGGCCCTTACGTTCATAGTGATCGTTCGGGCCCGCTCTCGCTCGACAAGGCCCCGGTGTCGGCCGTTTCCAGTACCACATAAGCGCTGCTGCAAAACAGCGAGTTCAGGCGTTTCATGTCGGCAATCAGTTCCAGGTGCAGAGAACTGGTCTCGATACTCTGCACAACCTTCTGCCGCAGGCGGCTGACGTGAGCATGCGCCAGGCGGCGTTCCTGGGCCCGGAAACGGCGTTTTTCACGCAGTAACTGACGCGCGCTTTCCTCGTCACCGCTGAGGAAAACCGAGAGCCCCAGACGCAGGTTCGACTGCAACTGGATATGCAGATCGGCGAGCTCTTCCAGGCCGACTTCCGAGAATGAGCGGCGGTGCGAGGTCTTCTGCTGCTGGATCTTGCGCAGCATGCGTTCGATCAGGCCACTGGCCAGTTCCAGATTGATGGTCAGCTCGATGATCTCGGCCCAGCGACGGTTATCGTGCTCGCCAAGGTCTTCACGCGGCATCTGCGCAAGGTAAAGCTTGATCGCGCTGTAGAGCACTTCCACGTCATCGTTGAGACTTCGCACTTCCTGAGTGACCGCCGTCTGCGTGCCGCGCAGCACCGCGAGCATCGAGCCCAGCATGCTCTCGATCAAATCGCCCATGCGCAGGGTTTCGCGCACCGCGTTGGCCAGTGCCAGGCTGGGCGTCGACAATGCGGTCAGGTCCAGATGGCGAGGTTTGGCCAGGCCACCGACCTCGTTCTGTTGAGGCAGCAAGGCCGCGCACAACCGCGCCATCGGGCCAACGGTAGGCAGCATGATCAGGCAGCGCAACGTGTTGTAGATCAGGTGAAAGCCGATCACCAACTCCTGCGGACGAAAGCCCAGCGTGTCGATCCAGGCAACCAGCGGGTCGAGCACCGGAATGATCAGCAACAGGCCGAACAGTTTGTACAGCAGGCTGCCCAACGCGACTTGCCGGCCAGCGACGTTCTGCATGCTGGTGCTGAGAAACGCCAGCAGACCACTGCCGATATTCGCACCGATCACCAGGCCGATCGCCACAGGCAAGCCAATGACTTCCGTGCCCGCCAGTGTGGCCGTCAGCAGAACCGCCGCCAGGCTGGAATAGGAGATCAGCGCAAACATGGCACCGACCAGCGCATCCAGCAAGAGGTCGCCGGTCAACGAGGCAAACAGTACCTTGACGCCGGCCGCTTGGGTGATCGGTGCAGCCGCTGCGACGATCAATTGCAGCGCCAGCACGATCAGGCCCAGACCGATGCCAACCCGCCCCAACTGACCCGCACGGGTCTGCTTGCGCGACAGAAAGAACACTACACCAAGGAAAATCAGCAACGGCGACAGCCACGACAGATCGAACGTCAGCACGCGGGACATCAATGCCGTGCCGACATCGGCGCCGAGCATGATTACCAGCGCCGGTGTCAGCGCCATCAGCCCCTGGCCGACAAATGAGGTCACCAGCATGGCAGTGGCGTTGCTGCTCTGCACCATGGCTGTCACCAGAATGCCGGCGATGAACGCCAGTGGTCGCCTGGACATGTTCTGGCTGAGTAAACGACGAAGTTGTGCACCGTAAACACGAAGGATGCCAGTGCGCACGATATGCGTGCCCCAGATCAGCAGGGCGACGGCAGATAGCAAATCGAGCAGGGTCAGCATGCTGAAAGCCCCCTGAGGTTTGCCCGTTCAGGCGATGAATTGAAAGATGCGCATGTAGCGAGCGGGGAAAGGGTGTAACGCTCTACTAAGCTTTTAGTCGGCTATTGGCCTTGGCGCCAGCATCGCACAGGGTGGGATTCATTGAAATAAAAGTGTCATAAATCCGCACCGAAAACGCAAGACCGAACGCGGAGCGTCCAGAACGGCATGCAACGCGGAGCATCGCACGATGGCTGAAAACGTCGGCACGACAGTTGGGATTATCGTTCCGCACGCTCCAGCGTGGGAATGCCTTTCGTGGCGCTCTGCGTCATGGATTTACCCCACACCGCTTATTCACGAGAGGACGCAGAGCGTCCAGAACGGCATACCCACGCGGAGCATGGGTGCGATAGTCGTGCGGCTTCCAGCAGCCATCAACGGAACCGGTCAACCTCGTTACGCAGTTCAGTCGCCAACCCATTCAACTCCTGAGCGGTCACCGCCAGGTTGGACATCACCTGGCGCTGTTCGCTGTTGGCCATGGCGATGCTTTGCAGGTTGCTGCTGAGCATGGTGGCGGTGCTGCTTTGTTCCTGGGTGGCGGTGGTGATGGCGGCGAACTGGTGACCGGCCGAGCGGCTTTGTTCGTCGATCTGGGCCAGTGCCGAGGCCACTTTGGCGTTGAGCGACAGGCCTTCCTGCATCAGCGTATTGCCCTGTTGCATGGTGCTGATGGCGTTACCGGTTTCCTGCTGGATGCTGGCAATCATGCCGGAGATCTCGTCCGTCGCTTCACGGGTACGCGAGGCCAGGCTGCGCACTTCATCAGCCACCACGGCAAACCCACGGCCTTGTTCTCCGGCACGTGCGGCCTCGATGGCGGCGTTGAGCGCCAGCAGGTTGGTCTGGTCGGCAATCGAAGTAATTACCCCGACAATGCTGCCGATCTCCTGCGAGCGCTGGCCCAGTGTGTCGATAACCGTTGCCGTGCTGTTCAGCGAGGTTGCGATCTGTTGCAGCGATGAAGACGCCTCGTCCATCGAGGTACGACCAATGCGCGTCTGCTGGGCATTTTCCTGTGCCAGTCGTTCGGTATTGCCCATGTTGTCGGCGATGTTCATCGACGTGGCGCTGAACTCTTCGACCGCACCGGCCATGCTGGTGATCTCGCCGGACTGTTGCTCCATGCCCTCGAACGCGCCACCGGACAGGCCGGACAATGCGTGGGCGCGAGTGCTGACTTCCTGCGCCGCGGTGCGGATATGCGACACCATTGATGACAGCGCTTCGCTCATCTTGTTGAAGCTGCCCGACAGCTGCCCGATCTCGTCGTTGCTGGTCACATTGAGGCGGACGCTCAGGTCGCCCGCACCCAATGCATCGGCCTGGCGTACCAGTTCGGACAATGGACGCAGTTTGCTGCGCAGCAGCCAGATCGCGCTGATCACTGCGATCAGCATGGCCAGCACACTGCCGATGGCCAGCTGGGTGCCGACGTTCCAGGTCACTTCACTGATTTCGTCACGCGGCATGCTGGCAATGACCGTCCAGGGGCCACCGGCGAACGGCTGGCCAACGCTGTAGTAGTCGTCATCGCCGTCATCCCAGAACTGCGCCTTGCCCGGCTTGCTGGCCAGGTCGGCAACGGACTTCGCTGCACCGTCCAGAGATTTGACGCCCGCCGGCGGAACCAGCCAGGTGCCTTTCTCGTCCAGCAGCGCCAGCGAGCCGGTAGAACCGATACGGAAGCTCTTGAGGTTATCGAACTGGGTTTTCTGTGCGTCGGTGTAATCGAAGCCCACAAACAGCGCCGCAATGATCTTGCCGCTGCTGTCGCGAACCGGGCTGTACTGAGTCATGTAATAGCGATCAAACAACACCGCTTTGCCCACATAGCTCTGACCGGCGATCAAACGCTCGTAGGCTGCGCCCTTGCGATCCAGCACGGTGCCGATGGCGCGCGTGCCATCCTGTTTGCTCAGAGAAGTGCTGATACGAACAAAGTCGTCGCCGCTGCGCACGAAAATCGTCGCCACGCCCGCGGTCATCGAGCGGAAATCATCAACCTCGGTAAAGTTGTTGTTCAGTACGGTATCACGCAGGAACAGGCCTGGCGTGGAAGTGCCCGCCACTGTGACCGGTTTATCGGGTTGCAGGCTCAGGCCCCCTGCAAAGCGCTTTTCGAACAGACCACTGAGGCGCTGAGTGCTGTCGCGCAGTGTGCTGTGGAACGTGCTCAACTGGTCGGCGAGCAATCTGGCTTCGCTCGACATGTGCTCTTCGCGAATGACCAGGTTGGACGCGTCCAGAGACCTTAACGCGAACAAGGTGCTGCCGCTGATAACTACAGCCAGGATCACGGCCAGAGCAATACCGAGTTGCGAGGCAATTCGGGTACGGGGCTTGGACATAGAGACTCCATGCCGAATGATTGGAGTTGCCTGATCCGTGGCTTACCATTCAGCGAACAAATTAGTGAGTGTTTTACGCCGCCTGAACAGACAGTCGTTAAGCAGTGCTTCGGCCACCAGAGTTGTTACTTGAGTAACGGTCGAGACATTAATCAGTGATGGCAGTTCAATACTAAACTAATTTTTAATGCAGTACTTCAACTAACGGCAACTCCATAGCGCTGACCTCCGCCTTTAGAAAATCGCTCAGGCGTCGCAACCGCTCTGCGCCGGGCCTTGTGCGCGGCCAGACCAGATAATAATTTTCTCCGCTGAATACCGCCGTACGCCATGGCAGGCTCAGGCGAGCTTGCGCCACGTCCTCGGCGACCATAAGCAAGTCGCCCATCGACACGCCGTAACCGCGTGCCGCCGCGATCATTCCCAGCTCAAGCGTATCGAACACCTGCCCGCCTTTGAGCGACACCTGATCGGCCAGCCCCATGCGGTTCAGCCAGGTGCGCCAGTCACGCCGGTCAGGGGTGGGATGCAGCAACTCGGCCTTGGCCAGCCGCTTCACGTCCCATGGCGGGTCCTTCAACAACGTAGGTGCGCCCACGGGAATCAACAGCTCCGGGAACAGCAAAGTGGCTTCCCAGTCCGAGGGGAAATGCCCGTGGCTGAGCAAAATCGCGCAGTCGAAAGGCTCCAGAGTAAAGTCCACGGCATCGATATCCATCCAGGCGCTGGTCAGCTGCACCTCGTTGCCTACTTGCAGATGACGGAAGCGACTGAGGCGCGCCAGCAACCAGCGCATGGTCAGCGTCGACGGCGCTTTCATGCGCAGAATGCCTTCGTCAGTCTGCAAGGTGCTGCACGCTCGCTCCAGGGCCAGAAAACCATCGCGCACGCCGGGCAGCAACGCTCGCGCCGATTCGGTCAGTTGCAAGTTGCGCCCGTTGCGCTGAAACAAACGACAGGCAAAGTGCTCTTCCAGCGTGCGGATGTGACGGCTTACTGCACTTTGCGTGATCGAAAGCTCCTCGGCCGCTCGCGTGAACGAGGTATGCCGCGCCGCAGCTTCAAACGCCCTTAGTGCATAAAGAGGGGGGAGACTGCGAGGCATATGGCGCTTCCTGCTGGCGGTGAGTGGCTACTTTACTGCAAATCGCTTCAGATGAGTTTTACTCATGCAGCGCATCAGGTTTATCGTTTTGTGCTTGCGCGTCCAACCGCCCAGAATAGGCCCTCATCCGAACTCCGCCGTAGAGCACCGCCCACATGCAGCCCGCACTTAAAGAACTCTGGATCATCCTGCGCCTTGCCGGGCCGCTGATTGCATCGCAGATGGCGCACATGCTGATGGTGTTCACCGACACGGTGATGATGGGCAAGATCGGACCGGAGGCGCTGGCAGGCGGTGGCCTGGGTGCGGCCACGTACAGCTTCGTTTCGTTCTTTTGTGTGGGCGTGATGGCTGCGGTGGGCACGCTGGTCGCGATTCGCCATGGCGCTGGTGATACCGAAGGTGCGACGCGCCTGACCCAGGCCGGTCTGTGGCTGGCGTGGGGCATGGCGCTGGTTGCCGCGCTGCTGCTGTGGAACCTCGAGCCCATCCTGTTGCAGTTCGGTCAGGCCGAAGCCAACGTGCATATGGCTGCCCAGTTTCTGATCACCCTGCCCTTTGCCCTGCCTGGCTTGCTCAGCTTCATGGCATTGCGCGGCTTCACCAGCGCCCTCGGGCGTGCGGGGCCGGTCATGACCATCAGTCTGGCCGGTGCGGCCGCAAACTTCGCGCTCAATTACGCGATGATTCATCAATGGTTCGGGCTGCCGAATCTGGGGCTGATGGGCATTGGGCTGGTGACCGCGATTGTGACCAACTGCATGGCCTTGGCGCTGGCACTGCATATCAAGCGCCATCCGGCCTATTCGGCGTACCCGATCAGCAAGGGGCTGTCGAAGCTGTCGCGCAGCCACCTGACAGAACTGTGGCGCCTCGGCCTGCCGATTGGCGGCACGTATGCGGTGGAAGTCGGCCTGTTCACCTTCGCAGCGTTCTGCATGGGCGCGATGGGCAGTACGCAAATGGCCGCGCACCAGATCGCCTTGCAGACAGTGTCCATGGCGTTCATGGTTCCTGTGGGGATGTCCTATGCGGTGACCATGCGTATCGGCCAGCATTATGGCGCGGGCAACCTGTTGATGGTGCGCATGGCTGGCCGGCTGGGCATCGGTTTTGGCGGCTGCGTGATGCTGATGTTCGGGTTGCTGTTCTGGCTGGCGCCGAATCGGGTCATCGGTCTGTTTCTGGATATCAATGACCCGGCCTTTGCCGAGATTGTCGTGCTGGCCGCAAAACTGCTGGCCATTGCAGCCTTGTTCGAATTCTTCGACGGTACTCAGACGATTGCGATGGGGGCGATTCGCGGGCTCAAGGATGCGCGCACCACGTTCCTGATCGGTCTGGGCTGTTACTGGCTGATTGCCGCGCCTGCCGCATGGTTGCTCGGCTTTTCTACCGATGCCGGCGCTTCAGGCGTCTGGTGGGGGCTGGCGCTGGGGCTGTTCTGCTCGGCAGTGACGCTGACCTATGCGTTTGAGTGGAAGACGGCTCGTCTGTTGCGCCGGGAGGCAGCCGGGTTGGCGGTGCCGGCCTGATCCGGCCCGCCGTCATCCGGAGTTTGAGACCTCCGCATTGGCGGCTTCCGAGCGCAGGTAAGCCACCAGATCCGCTATCGGCAGCGGCCTGCTGATCAGATAACCCTGCACCTGGTCGCAGCCGAAACCGCGCAGCAATTCCAGTTGCCCGGTGGTTTCGACGCCCTCGGCGACCACTTCCAGGCTCAGGTTGTGGGCCAGCTTGATCATGGCGTTGACCAGCTTGCGGTTCTCTTCGCGTAATTCCATCTGCCCAACAAAGCCCATGTCGATCTTGAGCAGCGCAATGGGCAGGCTGTTGAGGTGCATGAACGACGAGTAGCCCGTACCGAAATCATCCAGCGAAAAGCGCACACCCAGCCGCCGCATTGCATCCATGGTCTGCAGGACCTGATCGCTGCGCCGCATGACGGCAGTTTCGGTCAGTTCGAACTCCAGCCAGTGCGCGTCGACGTCGAGTTCCTCGATGAGGCGGCTCAGTGTCGGCAACAACTGGCTGTCCTGAAATTGCCGGAACGACAGGTTGATCGCCATGTGCAATTGCGCAAATCCTTGCTCGCGCAGGACCTGCATGTCACGCAGTGCGCGGAAGATGACCCAATAGCCGAGCGGTACGATCAAGCCGCTTTGCTCGGCCAGTGGCACGAATTCACTGGGCGGCAGCAGCCCGCGCTCCTGGTGGCGCCAGCGCACCAACGCTTCCAGGCCGACAATGCGCCCGGTCTTCAGGCACAGCCGCGGCTGATAATGCAGCTCCAGTTCATCGCGGCGCAGGGCTCGTCGCAGCTCGCCTTCCAGATCGGCAAGGCTTCGGGCGTTGCGGTTGATGCGCTCGTCGAACAGATGAAAGGTGCAGCCCTGCATGCTCTTTGCCTGGCGCATGGCGATGTGGGCATGCCACATCAGCGGGTCTGTTTCGGGCCGGGCTTGTGAATGGGCAATGCCCAGGCTGCAACCCAGCAGCAGGCTTTCGCCATCGACCCAATAGGGTTCGGACAGCACGTCGGTAATTCGCTCGGCCAGTTGCATGGCGCGTGCAGGTGTCGTGCGGGTGTCAATCAGCAGGGCGAATTCGTCGCCGCCCAGGCGTGCAAGCTGATCGCCCGCAGCGAGCTGGTTTTTCAGGCGTGCCACGACTTGCAGAATCAGTCGGTCACCGGCCTGATGCCCCAGCGCATCGTTGGCTCGGCGGAAATTGTCCAGGTCCAGATGCCCCAGCGCCAGGCTGCCACCCTCGGCCAGACGCGCCGTCAACAGCGCCTGAAAACCCTGCCGATTGGCGATGCCGGTCAACGGATCCTGACCGACCAGACGCCGCAGGCTGTCTTCCAGGCGACTGCGCTCGTGGACATAGCGCAGGCAGCGCCGCAGCGCATCGCCGGTCAATGCATCGCGCACCAGCCAGTCACTGACGCCACTCGGTCCGACCAGCGGTTCCTTTTCGAGCAGCACCACGGTAGGCAGCAGGCAGGTTCCGGTTCTGGGCTGCAGGCCGGGCGTTGTCAGCAGCACGGTGTTGCGCTCGTTAGCGTACCCGGCGCTGAAGGCGTCCCAGTTCTCGCCATGCAGAAGTATTACGCTGCTGCCCGGCGCAGTGAGGCAATCGCGCAGCAGCGCGTGCCAGAAAGGCTCGTGCGCCAATAACAGCAATCGCAAGGGTTCGACAGGTGTAGGCAATCTAACTTCCTAAGTGCAAAGGAAAAACCGGTGGCCGCACTCCCGCTGGAGCGTGACAAATACACGTATCGTTGCGTCGCGGCGCAAATGTAACAAAAACAGAAGAATTAGATAGCGATCACTGTCTGGCTACGATGACCGCTGCACAAACCCGTGGGCCTGTTAAAATGCCCGACCTTTTTTACAGACGACTCTTCATACCGCCATGTCCCGACTCAATCCCCGGCAGCAGGAAGCCGTGAACTACGTCGGCGGCCCTCTTTTGGTGCTCGCCGGTGCCGGTTCCGGCAAGACCAGTGTGATCACCCGCAAGATTGCGCACCTGATCCAGAACTGCGGCATCCGTGCCCAGTACATTGTCGCCATGACCTTTACCAACAAGGCCGCGCGCGAGATGAAGGAGCGCGTCGGTACGCTGCTCCGAGGCGGCGAAGGCCGCGGCCTGACGGTCTCGACTTTCCACAACCTGGGTCTGAACATCATCCGCAAGGAACACACGCGGCTGGGCTACAAACCGGGTTTCTCGATCTTCGACGAGACCGACGTCAAGGCCCTGATGACCGACATCATGCAGAAAGAGTATTCGGGCGACGACGGTGTCGACGAAATCAAGAACATGATCGGTTCGTGGAAAAACGACCTCATCCTGCCTGCCGACGCGCTGGAAAACGCCCGCAACCCCAAGGAACAGACCGCCGCCATCGTCTACACCCACTACCAGCGCACGCTCAAGGCGTATAACGCAGTGGACTTCGACGACCTCATTCTGCTGCCGGTCAAGCTGTTCCAGGAGCACGCCGACATTCTGGAGAAATGGCAGAACAAGGTGCGTTACCTGCTGGTGGACGAATATCAGGACACCAACGCCAGTCAGTACCTGCTGGTTAAACTGCTGATCGGCTCGCGCCACCAGTTCACCGTGGTGGGCGACGACGACCAGTCGATCTACGCCTGGCGCGGTGCGCGACCGGAAAACCTGATGTTGCTCAAGGACGACTACCCGTCGTTGAAAGTGGTCATGCTGGAGCAGAACTACCGTTCTACCAGCCGCATCCTGCGCTGCGCCAACGTGCTCATCTCCAACAACCCGCACGCCTTCGAAAAACAACTGTGGTCCGAGATGGGCCACGGCGACGAAATCCGTGTCATCCGTTGCCGTAACGAAGATGCCGAAGCCGAGCGGGTGGCCATGGAGATCCTCACCTTGCACCTGCGCACCGACCGCCCGTACAGCGATTTCGCCATCCTGTATCGCGGCAACTACCAGGCCAAGCTGATCGAACTCAAATTGCAGCACCACCAAGTGCCTTATCGACTTTCGGGCGGCAACAGCTTCTTCGGTCGCCAGGAAGTGAAAGACCTGATGGCGTATTTCCGTTTGCTGGTGAACCCGGACGACGACAACGCCTTCCTGCGGGTCATCAACGTGCCGCGTCGTGAAATCGGCTCGACCACGCTGGAAAAACTCGGTAACTACGCCACCGAACGCAAGGTTTCGATGTACGCCGCCACCGAAGAAATCGGTCTGGGCGAGCACCTGGACAGCCGCTACACCGACCGTTTGCAACGCTTCAAGCGCTGGATGGACGGCGTGCGTCAGCAATGCGCACAGAACGATCCCATCGCCGCGCTGCGCAGCATGGTCATGGATATCGATTACGAGAACTGGCTGCGGCAGAACAGCTCCAGCGAAAAGGCCGCTGATTACCGGATGAGTAACGTCTGGTTCCTGATCGAAGCGTTGAAAAACACGCTGGAAAAGGACGAAGAAGGCGGCATGACTATCGAGGAAGCCATCGGCAAGCTGGTCCTGCGCGACATGCTTGAGCGTCAGCAGGAAGAGGAAGACGGTGCTGAAGGCGTGCAGATGATGACCTTGCACGCCTCCAAGGGCCTGGAATTTCCTTACGTGTTCATTATGGGCATGGAAGAAGAGATCCTGCCGCACCGCTCCAGCATCGAAGCCGACACCATCGAAGAAGAACGCCGTCTTGCCTATGTCGGCATTACGCGCGCGCGGCAGACTCTGGCCTTCACGTTCGCCGCCAAGCGCAAGCAGTACGGTGAAATCATCGACTGCGCGCCAAGCCGCTTTCTGGATGAGTTGCCCCCGGATGACCTGGCCTGGGAAGGCAATGACGACACCCCGACGGAAGTCAAAGCGGTTCGCGGCAATACCGCGCTTGCCGATATTCGCGCCATGTTGAAACGCTAGTCGACAAACGAAATTGATCATTTATTGCGCAATGGCGCAGTCTAGGAATTGAAGTGGAAGCACTGCACAAGAAGATTCGCGAAGAAGGCATCGTATTGTCCGACCAGGTGCTGAAAGTCGATGCGTTTCTCAACCATCAGATCGATCCGGCCTTGATGAAGGACATCGGTGACGAGTTCGCCCGTCTGTTCGCCGACGCTGGCGTGACAAAAATTGTGACCATCGAAGCTTCCGGCATTGCGCCAGCCGTCATGGCGGGTCTGAACATGGGCGTGCCGGTGATCTTCGCCCGCAAGCACCAGTCCCTGACCCTGACCGAAAACCTGCTGTCGGCGTCCGTGTACTCGTTCACCAAACAGGTGGAAAGCACGGTGGCGATCTCGCCGCGCCATCTAAGCAGCGACGATCACGTGCTGATCATCGATGACTTCCTCGCCAACGGCAAAGCCTCGCAGGCGCTGATCTCGATCATCAAACAGGCTGGTGCGACCGTGGCCGGGCTGGGGATAGTGATCGAGAAGTCGTTCCAGGGCGGCCGTGCCGAACTGGATGCACAGGGCTATCGCGTTGAATCGCTGGCGCGGGTCGAGTCACTGGCCGGTGGGGTTGTAACCTTCAAGTAAGCCCCTCGAGGGCGGACGCAGAGCGTCCGGAAAGGCATGCGACGCGGAGCGCCGCAACGATAGTTGCGATTATCGTTCCCACGCTCCAGCGTGGTAATGCAGTTCTCGACGCTCTGCGTCGCCAACAGGACGCGGAGCGTCCAGAAAGGCATGCGACGCGGAGCGCCGCACGATAGTTGCAGTTATCGTTCCTCACGCTTCAACGCGGAATGCCGAGGGCACGCAAACGTCGGTACAGGGTGCGTTCGCTCAGCCCCAGTTCTCTGGCCAGTTCGCTGCGCGAGCCGTTGAACACTCGCAGTGCATGGGCGAGTTTCTCCAGGCCGTCGTCCTGCTGGCGGTAAGTCACGCCACCCGCATCTTCGCCCTGGCCGCGTACTTCAGCGGGTAAATCCTGTACGCGAATAACGCCGTCATCGGTAAACAGGCGGGCGCGTTCGAGAATGTTGCGCAACTCGCGGATGTTGCCGGGGTAGCTGTACACACTCAGCAGATTCATGGCCGCGGGGTCGACACGCGGCGCAGCGCCCGGCGCGATGCGTTGCAGCAGGCTGTCGATCAGCAGCGGCAGGTCTTCACTGCGTTCGCGCAGGGCGGGCAGACGGATCGGGAAAGCGCTGATGCGGTAGAACAAATCCTGGCGAAAACTGCCGTCGGCGACCATCTCCTTGAGCGGTTTGTGGGTGGCCACCACCAGCCGAAAATCCGAGTGCACCGTTCGCAGGCTGCCCACCGGGCGGAAGCTGCCTGATTCGATCAGCCGCAACAGCTTGACCTGCATGGCCAGCGGTACCTCGCCGATTTCATCAAGGAACAACGTGCCGCCATGAGCGGCTTCGGCCAGACCGGTCTTACGCTGCAACGCGCCGGTGAATGCGCCCTTTTCATAGCCGAACAGCTCGCTCTCCAGCAGGGTTTCGGTAAGCCCGGTGCAATCGACCACCACCAGCGGCCCGGCGGATCTGGCGCTGCTGGCGTGCAGTGCGCGCGCGAACAATTCCTTGCCGGTACCCGACTCACCCTGCAGCAGTACGGGGATCTGTGCGGGCGCAGCGCGTTGCAAGGCACCCAGAACTTCCTTGAATGCCGCTGAACGACCGACCAGCCCGTGCTGCTGCGGCTGGACCGACGCCACGGCCACCGAACTCAGTCGCTCGACGTAGGCGATGACTTCACCCTCGTCATCGAGAATCGGCCGCAGTTCCACATCCACATGCTCGGGGCCGCGAGGCGTATGGTGAATATGCAGCAACCGCTCCGGAAGCCGCGTTTCGTGGGCCTTGCGCATCGGGCAATGTTCACCGGCCTGATCGCACGGCACCGCGAACTGATGCGACACCCGATAACACTTCTCGCCCACATGTGGCGTGCCTTCAACTCCGAACTGACGCTGATAGGCGGTGTTGGCCGCGATGATGTTGTAGTCGGTGTCCAGAACGATGGTCGGTCGCAGGTCATGTTCGAGGTATGACACCAGCGACTGCATGCGACTGCCGGGAAAATCGGTGGCAATGAGGGTCATGCTTGCTCCTGTAGATTGGTCGCAGCTTAACCCATCTCGCTGCCAGCTTATGCCACCGTCTGCCAAGTGACTGCCAGAATGTGGCAGTCAGTGCCTTGGCAACCCATCATGCGAGTTTTCCGCAGAATCCCTCAACGCCTTGTATTTACTATGCTCAACGGGTTTTCCGGCCGTTGGCATGGTTATTGAGATGTCATAGCAACGACTGCCAACCGTCCGGCCTGGCCAAACGGGCCTCAAGGCGATTTACAGCCATGGGAATTGCACATGATCATCGGTGAAAAACTTTATGTCGAAGCACTCTTCGACAGCCATACCTGGACCATCAGCTACCTGGTGATGGACCTGAACAGCAAGCAGTGCGCGCTGATCGACAGCGTGCTCGATTACGACCCCAAGTCCGGCCGCACCCGGACCGAGTCTGCAGACCGGATGATCGGCCGGGTACAGGCGCTGGGCGCCTCTGTGCAGTGGATTTTCGAAACCCATGTGCACGCGGATCACCTCTCGGCCGCGCCGTATCTGAAACAGCAGCTTGGCGGACAAATCGTCATCGGCAGCCACATCACCGCCGTGCAGGAAACCTTTGGCGCGCTGTTCAACGCGCCGTCTGACTTTGCCCGCAATGGCAGCCAGTTCGATGTGCTGCTGGAAGACAACGCCTCGTTTGCCCTTGGAACACTTCAGGTCAAGGCCATGCATACGCCCGGGCATACACCGGCATGCATGAGTTACCTGGTGCAGGTCGACGACAAAACCATCGCGTTTGTCGGTGACACGCTGTTCATGCCTGATTACGGCACCGCCCGTTGCGACTTTCCCGGAGCCGATGCGCGCACGCTGTACCGCTCTATTCACAAGTTGCTGGCGTTGCCGCCTGACACCCTGCTGTTCATGTGCCACGACTACCTGCCCAACGGTCGTGAGCTGAAATACATGACCACCGTTGCCGAACAGCGCGCCAGCAATATCCATGTTCATGACGGCGTAGATGAAGACGCGTTCGTCAGCATGCGTGAAGCCCGTGACGTGACGCTGGATATGCCCGTGCTGATGCTGCCTTCGGTGCAGGTCAACATGCGCTGCGGGCACTTTCCCGAGCCGGAAGACAACGGCGTCGTCTACCTGAAGATCCCGCTCAATGCTTTTTGACCGCTGCCCGCCTTGGGAAACCCTGTGATGAATGCTTCGACAACTACTTGTCAGATCCTGATCGTCGGTGGCGGTGCTGCCGGTATCGCCACTGCTGCAAGCCTGCTCGCCCGTGATGCTGCCCTGCAGATCACGCTGGTCGACCCTGCCGATACCCACTATTACCAGCCGGGCTGGACCATGGTCGGCGCGGGCATCTTCACGCCGCAGTCGACGGCACGCAGCATGGCGTCGCTGATTCCCCAAGGCGTGCAGTGGATCAAGGCCGCCGTGGCGACGTTCGAACCGCAGCACAATACCCTGACGCTCGCCGACGGGCGCACGCTTGGCTATCAGCAACTGGTGGTCTGCCCCGGCCTGAAGCTGGACTGGGCGGCCATCGACGGGTTGGTCGAGACGCTGGGTGCCAATGGCGTGACCTCCAACTATCGCTATGACCTGGCACCCTACACCTGGAAGCTGGTGCAGGGCTTGAAGCAAGGGCGCGCGCTGTTTACTCAGCCGCCCATGCCGATCAAATGCGCCGGTGCGCCACAGAAGGCCATGTACCTGTCCTGTGACCACTGGCTGAAAACCGGCCGTCTGGCACGGATCAATACGCAATTCTTCAACGCTGGCGGCGTGCTGTTCGGTGTGGCGGACTATGTACCGGCGCTGACGAAGTACATCGAGCGTTACGCCATCGACCTCAAGTTCAGCCATCGGCTGGTGGCAGTCGACGGGCCGGGCAAGCGCGCTACGTTTGTTCGTACGCATGCCGATGGCAGCAGCGAAACCGTCGAGCACAGCTTTGAAATGCTGCACGTGGTGCCACCGCAGATTGCCCCCGACTTCATTCGCAGCAGCCCGCTGGCCGATGCCGCAGGCTGGGTGGACGTGGACCCTGCAACGCTCCGGCACCGACAGTTCGCCAATGTTCATGGTCTGGGCGATGCCACCAATACCAGCAACGCCAAAACCGCCGCGGCCGCCCGCAAGCAGGCACCAGTGGTGGCCAATAATGTGCTGGTCGCGCTGGGTCGTCGAGATGAGTCCGCCGTGTATGACGGTTATGGCTCATGCCCGCTGACCGTCGAGAAAGGCCGGATCGTACTGGCTGAATTCACCTATGGCGGCAAGGTTGCGCCGAGCTTCCCGCGCTGGCTGTTGGATGGCCGGCAACCGACCCGGCTGGCCTGGTGGCTGAAAGAACGCGTGCTGCCCGCACTTTATTGGCATGGCATGCTCAAGGGACGTGAATGGCTGGCGAAACCGGAAAAGGCTGACGCCAGACATGGATGAGCATCAACTGCTGGGCGTTGGCCTGGGGGCGATTATTGGCGTGGTACTGGCGCTGACCGGCGCGGGCGGTGGCATTCTTGCGGTTCCGCTGCTGGTTTTTGGTCTTGGCCTGTCGATTGTCGAAGCGGCACCTGTCGGTCTGCTGGCCGTCGGGCTGGCGGCGGGAATCGGCGCGGTGCTGGGGCTGCGTCAGGGCATCGTCCGCTATCGAGCTGCCGGGTACATCGCATCCATTGGTGTGCTGATGGCACCTCTTGGCCTGTGGCTCGCCCATCGGCTGCCCAATACACCGCTGGCATTGGTCTTTTCGGTCGTGCTGCTGTACGCCTGCACGCGCATGTTCATCAGGGCCAGCCGCGAATTGCGTCACGGCCAACCGCCGCCGCGCGCAGAAATGCTGCCCTGCGTGCTCAACCCGCTGCAAGGCCGTTTGCGCTGGACCATGCCGTGCCTGCGCGCTTTGACGCTGACAGGCGTGGGTTCAGGGTTATTGTCCGGGCTATTGGGTGTGGGCGGCGGTTTCGTGATCATTCCGGCGCTGACCCGCTACAGCGATCTGAACATGAAAAGCGTTGTGGCGACGTCACTGGCGGTGATCGCGCTGGTCTCGACGGGCAGTGTCATTACCGCCTCACTGAGCGGGGTGATGCATTGGGCCGTCGGCGCGCCGTTCGCACTGGGCGCAGTCATCGGCTTGATAGCCGGCAGGCAAGTCGCCCGCTACCTCGCCGGCCCACGCCTGCAACAGCTGTTCGCCGTATGCGGCATTGTTGCCGCATTTATGCTGGCGTTGTCAGTGCGCTAACCGCCCGAGAACGCAGAGCGTCCAGAAAGGCATTCCCACGCGGAGCATGGGAACGATGAAAGTCTCGAGATCACTATCGTGCCAATGCTCCGCGTCACATGCCCGTGCTGACACCGCGCACTCAAGATCGGACGCAGAGCGTCCAGAAAGGCATTCCCACGCGGAGCATGGGAACGATGAAAGTCTTGAGATCACTATCGTGCCAATGCTCCGCGTTGGCATGCAGTTCGTGACGCTCCGCGTCACATGCTCGTGCTGACGCCGCGTAATCAAGATCGGACGCAGAGCGTCCAGAAAGGCATTCCCACGCGGAGCATGGGAACGATGAAAATCCCGAGATCACTATCGTGCCAATGCTCCGCGTCACATGCCCGTGCTGACGCCGCGCACTCAAGATCGGACGCAGAGCGTCCAGAAAGGCATTCCCACGCGGAGCATGGGAACGATGAAAGTCTTGAGATCACTATCGTGCCAATGCTCCGAGTCACATGCTCGTGCTGACGCCGCGCACTCAAGATCGGACGCAGAGCGTCCAGAAAGGCATTCCCACGCGGAGCATGGGAACGATGAAAATCCCGAGATCACTATCGTGCCAATGCGGAGCATGGGAACGATAGCCGGGGGCTGGACTTAAAGCTTTTGCCAGACCTTCGGTTTGAAGAACAGCGTCTCGCCCTTGGCCAGGCCTACAAGGCTGTCGTGGTCTTTTACCACTTCGGCCTCGATCAGTTCGCTCTGGCCTTCCACTTTCAGCGTGACCCGTGTTGTCGCGCCCAGCGGACGGATGTCGCGGACTTCGGCGGCGTGGTGGTCTTCGATTTCCTGACGCGACAACGACACTTCATGCGGACGGAACAACAGGTGCCCTTCCTCGCCCAGGCTCAGGCGGTTGGAGTCACCCAGGAAGTGGTAGACGAAGTCGTTGGACGGGTTCTCGTACACCTCGCCCGGCGAGCCGATCTGTTCGATCACGCCCTTGTTCATCACCACGATGCGGTCGGCCACTTCCATGGCTTCTTCCTGATCGTGGGTCACAAACACCGAGGTCAGGTTGATGTCCTCATGCAGGCGCGCCAGCCAGCGACGCAGCTCCTTGCGGACCTTGGCGTCCAGTGCGCCGAACGGCTCGTCCAGCAGCAGCACCTTGGGCTCGACCGCCAGGGCGCGGGCCAGGGCGATTCGCTGGCGCTGTCCACCCGACAACTGCTCCGGATAACGGTCGGCCAGCCAGTCCAGTTGCACCATGTTCAGCAGTTCGTGGACCTTTTCCGCTATACGCGTTTCGTTCGGGCGCTCGCGCTTGGGCTTCATGCGCAGGCCGAACGCAACGTTGTCGAACACCGTCATGTGGCGGAACAGCGCGTAGTGCTGAAACACGAACCCGACGTTTCGATCACGCACGTCATGGCCGGACACATCTTCGCCATGGAACACGATACTGCCGTCATCCGGGGTTTCCAGGCCGGCAATAATGCGCAGCAAGGTGGTCTTGCCGCAGCCTGAAGGGCCGAGCAAAGCCACCAGCTCGCCACTCTGGATGTCCAGACTGATGTTGTTCAGGGCCTTGAAGGCGTTGAAATTCTTGCTGACGTTACGGACTTCGATCGACATGATTATTCCTCCGCCGCGTTATGGCGCAGACGGTTAATGCGGGATTCGCTCCACTGCTTGAGCAGCAGGATGAACAGCGCCAGGATCAGCAACAGGCTCGCCACGGCAAAGGCTGCAACGTGGTTGTACTCGTTGTAGAGAATTTCGACGTGCAGCGGCAGGGTGTTGGTGACGCCGCGAATGTGGCCGGAAACCACCGACACCGCGCCAAACTCACCCATCGCCCGCGCAGTACACAGCACCACGCCGTAGATCAGGCCCCATTTGATGTTCGGCACCGTGACGTGCCAGAACATCTGCCAGCCGTTGGCACCCAGCAGCCGCGCCGCCTCTTCTTCCTGAGTACCCTGCTCCTGCATCAGCGGGATCAGCTCACGTGCAACGAACGGCACAGTGACGAAAATGGTCGCCAGCACGATGCCCGGCAGGGCAAAGACGATCTGGATATCGTGGTCCTGCAACCAGGGCCCGAACAGGCCCTGCGCACCGAACATCAGCACGTAGACCAGACCGGCAATGACCGGCGATACCGAGAACGGCAAGTCGATCAGCGTGACCAGAATGCTCTTGCCGCGGAACGAGTATTTACTCACGCACCATGCGGCGCTGACGCCGAATACCAGATTGAGCGGCACCGAGATCAGTACCGCAATGACCGTCAGCTTCAGCGCTGACAAGGCATCCGGTTCAAGGATTGCGGTAAAGAACGCGCCCAGACCGTTTTTCAGCCCCTGAGACACCACGATGAACAGCGGCAGGCCCAGAAACAGAACGAACACCAGCCAGCACAGGCCGATCAGAATACGTCGCGACACCGCGCTGCCACGACGGGCGGCGTTGGCAGAGGCGGCGGCTGAAACAGATGAATAAGACATGTTCTGCGCCTCCTCAGGATGGGGTTTCAATGCGCCGCTGCAGCAGGTTGATCAGCAGCAGCAGAATGAAGGAAACCACCAGCATCATCACGCCGATAGCGGTCGCGCCGGTGTAGTCGTACTGGTCGAGCTTGACCATGATCAGCAGCGGCAGGATCTCGGTTTTCATCGGCATGTTGCCGGCGATGAAAATCACCGAACCGTACTCACCCACGCCTCTGGCAAACGCCAGGGCGAAGCCGGTCAGCCAGGCAGGCAGCAAGGCTGGAACGAGGATGTGGCGAAACACCTGTAACGGACGCGCGCCCAGGCAGGCGGCGGCCTCTTCGACTTCGCGGGGGATGTCAGCCAGCACAGGCTGCACGGTGCGCACCACGAATGGCAGGGTGACGAACGTCAGCGCCAGGGTAATACCCAAAGGCGTGTAAGCGATCTTGAAGCCCAGGTCGGCGGCGAACTGCCCGACCCAGCCATTGGGCGCGTACAGCGCCGTCAGGGCGATACCGGCCACAGCAGTCGGCAGGGCGAACGGCAGATCGATCATTGCATCGATGATCTTGCGACCGGGGAAGGTGTAACGCACCAGCACCCAGGCCAGCAGCGTGCCGATCACGCCATTGATCAGGGCCGCATAGAAAGCGGTGCCGAAACTCAGCTTGAGTGCCGCTATCACGCGTGGTGCCGTGATGATGGTCCAGAACTGATCCCAGGTCAGCTGCGCGGCATGCACGAACATGGCGGCCAGCGGTATTAGCACAATCAGACTGAGGTACACCAAGGTGTAGCCCAGCGTCAGCCCGAAGCCGGGTATGACGGGGGAGATACGACGCGACATAAAAGTCCCTGGTTTCACTTGCACGAAGCCCGGACGTTAATCCGGGCTGCTTGACCCAACCTGCGATGCCACTCGCGCGGCATCCTCATTCGGTTATTGCGCTTGGTAAGTCTGGTCGAACACGCCGCCGTCATTGAAAAACTTCGGTTGCGCAGTTTTCCAGCCGCCAAAGTCTTTGTCGATAGTCACCAGATCAAGTTTCGGGAATTGCTTCTCGTACTTGGCAGCCACTTCGGCATCACGTGGACGATAGAAGTTTTTCGCCGCAATTTCCTGACCTTCCTTGCTGTACAGGTGCTTCAGGTATTCAGTCGCGATTTCAGTGTTGCCTTTCTTCTCGGCGTTTTTGTCGACTACGGCGACCGGAGGTTCGGCGAGAATCGACAGCGACGGCACGACGATGTCGAACTTGTCTTTGCCACCGTCTTCTTTCAGCGCCAGGAACGCTTCGTTTTCCCACGCCAGCAGCACGTCACCCTGACCGTTATTGACGAAGGTGATGGTCGAGCCGCGCGCACCGGTATCCAGAATCGGCACGTGCTTGAACAACGTCTGCACGTATTCCTTGGCCTTGGCTTCGTCACCGCCGCCCGCTTTCAGGCCATAGGCCCAGGCAGCCAGGAAGTTCCAGCGCGCACCGCCTGAGGTTTTCGGGTTCGGTGTGATCACCGAGACGTCTTTCTTGATCAGGTCGCCCCAGTCCTTGATGCCTTTGGGGTTGCCCTTGCGCACCAGAAACACGATGGTCGAGGTGTAAGGCGTGCTCGCATCCGGCAGGCGGGTCTGCCAGTTCTCCGGCAGGGTCTTGCCCAGCTTGGCGATTTCGTCGATGTCACCGGCCAGTGCCAGGGTCACGACGTCAGCACGCAGACCGTCGATCACGCCACGGGCCTGCTTGCCCGAGCCACCGTGGGACTGTTTGATCTCGACCTTGTCGTCCGGATGGGATTTTTTCCAGAAGTTGACGAATTCTGCGTTGTAATCCTGATAAAGCTCGCGTGTCGGATCGTAAGACACGTTGAGCAGTTCGTAATCCTTGGCAACAGCCGAACCTGCAAAAACAGCGCTGGCGAGAGCGGCCAGAGCGAAACGGCGAATGGACATAGATGAAGCTCCTGGAAATGCGGTGTGTTGGCTTTTTTAATTTCTTCTTGGCGCGTCAGAACGGCATCCGCACGGGCGCGCTGCTTTTTTCAGAGGAGGTATCAGGAGTCAGAATGAAACCCTCCGGTTGACCAGTCGGGTGATGCCGCTTCAGCTCTGCTTGGCAGCGGGGTTCTGCAAACGAAACTTTTCCTTGCGCTCGATCTGCACCACTTGTGCGTTGTGCACAGTGATTTCGACGGCACCAAAACGCAGGTCACGCAACGCACTCTGAATTTCACGCAGAATTGCTGCTTCGTCCTGACCGTCAACACTACGTAGAGATGCGCTCATTGCCTTATTCCTTGAAAGATGAGGAGCCGGCCGTCGCGACTGGGGGCGATGGCGTATGGCGGTAAGGCAATAATAGTGAGGTGCGGATATTCTTAAAAATACTATTTAAGAATGCAGATATAACCAAAAGAAATTTAGCGGTTCTAGATTTCGCCAGGATGCGTTGCACACCCTGGCAAGCCTTGCTCTGGCGGCTTCAGCCGGGCTGCTCGAAGACCGGTGCATGCGTCCAGTCTATCGCTTGCGCGACCATTGGCCGGGCAAACCAGTAGCCCTGGCCCAACTGGCAACCGTTGCTCAGCAGGAACGCAGCCTGATTCGCATGCTCGATGCCTTCAGCCAGCACCCGCATGCCCAGGCTGCCGGCCAGCGCGATAACCGCTTTCACAATCGCGATGTCGTCATCGTCGCCCGGCAGTCCAGCCACAAAACCCTGGTCGATCTTCAGCTTCTGAACCGGCATGCGCTTGAGCCGCAACAGCGAAGAATAACCCGTACCAAAGTCATCAATGGCCAGGCTCAGGCCCAGTTCGCGCAGGCGATGCAATTGTTCGATCGCCTGTTCGGGGTCTTCCATGACCGCGCTTTCAGTCACTTCCAGCTCCAGAAAGGCAGGCTCAAGCCCGGTCTCATGCAGTGCCTGTGCTACCCGACGGTCGAGGTCGCCATGATTGAACAGGCGGCTGGAGACGTTTACCGCGACGAACTCGACCGGTACACCTTCCGCCAGCCAGACCTTCATTTGCAGACAGGCGGTTTTCAAGACCCAGGCATCGATATCGGCGATCAGCCCGCTTTGCTCGGCAATCGGAATGAATTCCCCCGGCGAAACCATCCCGCGTTCGGGGTGCTGCCAGCGCACCAGCGCTTCTACACCGCGAATACGACGGGTGACAAGGTCATGAACCGGCTGATAGAAGACCCGCAGTTGTTCCAGTTCGACGGCCTGACGCAGCTCGTAGGCCAGTTGCACGCGCTGCTGGGCGTGAGCAGTCAATTCCTCGGTGTACAGCGCATAACACTCACGACCGTCGCCCTTGGCCTTGAACAGCGCCGAGTCTGCATTGCGCAACAGTTGCTCGGCGGTCAGCGCATCGCCGGGGAACAGGCTGATGCCAATGCTGGCAGTCACAAACAGCTGATGCGCGGCAATCGCGAAAGGTGCCTTGAGCGCATCGATCACCTGCTGTGCCAGTGCGGCAGCCTGAACCATCTGCGAGCAATTCTTGATCAACAGGGCGAACTCGTCGCCGCCCGGACGCGCCAGTGTCATTTCGTTGCCGGACATGCTCTTGAGCCGCTCGGCGACGGCCCTGAGCACATCGTCACCCACGTTGTGGCCCAGGCTGTCATTGATGTTCTTGAAGTGATCCAGGTCGATCAGCAACAGTGCGCAGCCGCGTTTGCTGGCCCGCGCCGAAGTCAGCGCCTGGCTGATGCGATCGGTCAGCAGCAGGCGATTGGGCAAATCGGTCAGCCCATCGAAGTGGATCAACTGGGCCAGCTCCTGCTCGGAGCGCTTGATGGCCGTGATGTCGGAGAACACCGCTACAAAGTGCCTGGGTTGGCCGTCGTCGCCCATAACGCTGCGAATGGTCTGCCATTGCGGGTAGATCTCGCCGCTTTTGCGCCGATTCCAGATCTCGCCGCTCCACTGGCCCTCGCTGATGATCGAGTGATACATCTGTTTGTAGAACTCCGGGCCGTGTCGGCCGGACTTGAATTTGCTGGGGTTGAGGCCCAGCACTTCTTCGGCCTGATAACCGGTGATATCGACGAAAGCGCGGTTGACGTGAACGATGTGGCCCTGCGCATCGCTTACCAGCACCCCTTCGCGGGTGCTGTCGAACACCGCTTCCGCCAGTCGCAGCCGGTCGTAATCGGTTTGCTGGCGCTGAAAAAGCGCATCGCCGCCGATAAGGCTCCTCAATCTGTAACGTGCGATGAAGATCATGACCGCGCTGAGCAACACCCAGCTGTAACCGGTCATCAGTTGCCAGAACGCCAATCGAGCGGGTTGTTCGATGAAAAAGGGCAGCAACAGGTCGCACGTCACAAACCACAAAATGGACAGCAGCCCATACAGGACGGCCGTTCGCAGCGCGCCAAGGGAGTAATCTGACATCGGAAACGAAGAACCTCAGGTAAAGCCGGAATTATAAAGCAAGAAACATCCTGCGACTCTTATCTGAAAGGGTGACTGGTTTTCTGTGGGATGTCAGTGATAATGCGCGTCGTAACTTTTTTCTTCATGAGTATCTTTACGAGGGCCAAACAGCCTATGTGGTACAACGGTTTGCTCGACCTTTCCGTCTGGCAGGTAATAGCAGTCACGCTGGCGATGACCCATGTGACTATTGTCGGCGTCACGGTCTATCTGCACCGCTACTCAGCCCACCGCTCGCTTGAGCTCAATGCGGGGCTGAAACACTTCTTCCGTTTCTGGCTGTGGCTGACCACTGCCCAGAACACCCGCGAGTGGACAGCCATCCACCGCAAACACCACGCAAAATGCGAAACCGTCGACGACCCGCACAGCCCGGTCGTCAAAGGCCTGTCCACCGTACTGCGCAAAGGTGCCGAGCTGTACCGCGAAGAAGCTCAGAACCAGGACACTCTGCGTATCTACGGCAAGAACTGCCCGGAAGACTGGATCGAGCGCAACCTGTATTCGCGCTACAAGCTGCTGGGTATCGCCTTGATGGCGGTCATCGACGTGGCACTGTTCGGTGCGCTCGGTATCACCGTGTGGGCCGTCCAGATGATGTGGATTCCCTTCTGGGCTGCTGGCGTGGTCAATGGCCTTGGCCATGCCGTCGGCTATCGCAACTTCGAATGCCGTGACGCGGCGACCAATCTGGTGCCCTGGGGTATCGTGATCGGCGGTGAAGAGCTGCACAACAACCACCACACCTATCCCAACTCGGCCAAGCTGTCGGTCAAGCCCTGGGAATTCGACATGGGCTGGGCGTGGATCAAGCTGTTCAGTTTCCTGCGCCTGGCCAAAGTCCAGCGGGTCGCGCCCATCGCCCATCGGGTCGAAGGCAAGGGCCACATGGACATGGACACCGCCATGGCGATCCTCAACAACCGTTTCCAGATCATGGCGCAGTATCGCAAGCTGGTAATTGCGCCGCTGGTTACCCAGGAACTGGCCAAGGCCGATGAATCGGTGCGTCATCAGTTCCGTCGCGCCAAACGGCTGCTGTCACGTGAGACCAGTCTGCTCGATGAAAAGCATCACTTGCGCATCCAGACCATGCTGGAACACAGCCATGCGTTGAAAGTGATCTACGAAAAGCGTCTGGCGTTGCAGCAGATCTGGGTCAAGACCAGCAGCAATGGCCATGACATGCTTTCAGCCATCAAAGAGTGGATTCACGAGGCCGAAGCCAGCGGCATTCACTCGCTGCGTGAGTTCGCCGACCAGCTGAAAACCTACTCGCTGCGCCCTGCCCACGCCTGATACCGTTGATCGGCGCGCCTCCCGTAGGTGCGCCGGTTCCGGAACTTATCCCCTGCCAATCTATCTCATCAACTTTCCCGCCAAACGGGATAGGGCACGGCACTGGCCGTAACGCTTGAGATGGATCTTATGGAAAAGCAGTCCCCTACCTCCCTACCCGGCACGCCGATCACTGATATGCCCGCAGCCGCAGAAACCCTGTTAGCCCTGATGCACGCCCAGGCAGAAGTTGCCCGCCTGAGCGAGCGTGAACAACTGTTCAGCTCATTGCTGGTGAGCGTGAACGCTGTTCTGTGGGCGTTTGACTGGGAAACCCAGCACATGATTTACGTCAGCCCGGCGTACGAGCGTATCTTCGGCCGCTCGGCGGGCTTGTTGCTGGCCGATTACAGCGAGTGGCGCGACAGTATCTATCCGGATGACCTGAACTACGCCGAGCGAAGCCTCAACGAGGTAATCGAGAAAGGCTCGGTCGAGGACCGCGAGTACCGAATCATCCGTGCGGACGGTGAAGTGCGCTGGCTCAGCGACAAATGCTTCGTCAGCCATCGCGCCGACGCCAGCCAGCGTCTGATCGTAGTGGGCATCGCCGAAGACATCACCGACAAGAAACACCTCGAGGATGAGCTGCAACGCCTGGCAACCACCGACGTGCTGACCCAGAGCAGCAACCGTCGGCACTTTTTCGAATGCGCCCAGCGCGAGTTCGAGCTGGCTCGCCTCAACGGCACGCCGCTGGCCTTTCTGCTGCTGGATATCGATGACTTCAAGTTGGTCAACGACACCTACGGCCATCAGGAAGGCGATACCGTGCTGCAACGCATCGCTGAAAGTGGCCGCTCGGCACTGAGACGTGGTGATTTGTTCGGGCGTATCGGTGGCGAAGAGTTCGCAGCGGTATTCCCAGGCTGCGCGCCGGATATGGCCATGCAGATCGCCGAGCGCCTGCAACGCGAGATCCAGCGCCAGAACTTCCAGTCAGGCGGCACCACCTTCAGCATCACCGCCAGCCAGGGCCTGACCAACCTGGGCCCGGAAGACCCAAGTCTGGAAACCCTCTACGGCCGTGCCGACGCCGCCATGTATCAGGCCAAGCGCCAAGGCAAGAATCAGATCGTGCTGGTCTGAAATGCCTTTTCGAATGTAGAAAGCACGACTGGTCCTTCGCGAGCAAGCTCCCACAAGTGCGCACACAGCATCAAGCCCTGTGGGAGTCTGCGGTGCCCTGTAGGAGCGGACTTGTCCGCGAAGAGGGCGGTACATTCAATGCATTGGCTGCGTTTGGAATATAGCCTTCGCGAGCAAGTTGGCTCCCACGGAAGCGCGCACGGCATGACGCCCTGAGGGAGCGGCTGGGCGGCGATCCGCCTTGCTCGCGAAGGCGTCAGTCGGGTTTTACTTCTCGGACGAACCCTGTACAGCGGCTGCCGGATCCTCGATTACAGCGGGCTCTTCGGCAGGTGGTTCAGGTGTCAGGTCCAGCAAATCAGGCTCGTCTTCCCCCTCAACCGTCTCGGCAGCCATTTCAGGTTCGGTCGGCAACGGTTTCAACAGGCTTGGGTCAGTCACGCCGGTCAGTTTCTTACGCAAACGCTGCAAGTCACCGACGCTCAGCTTCAACAGCTTGGCCGACTTGGTCTTGATCAGCGTGTTAACACTCTCTTCCTCGCCCAGGCGTGCCATCTGCCCCGCCAGGTTCATTGCCAGTACTTCGCGAGTGAAGATACCGGTGTTGTACTGATACACCGCAGCGATCAGCTCACGCAGTTCCAGCGGCAAACGCCAGCGGGTGCGCAGAGCGGAACCGAAGGCAGCGGAATACTGCTCCAGCGATTGTTTGATCACGTCTTCATTCAACTCGCCACCGGCCAGCAGCCACTCCTGCAAACAACCCAGCACAGCAAGATCGCCCAGTGACTGCAGCAGACCGGCGCAGAAGCAACGCTCTACATCCAGCTCCAGCATGCCGCCCAGAATGCGTGCGTAATCAGCCGTGCGCTGCGACATGGTCCAAAGCTCACTGGCCTGGGCCAGCAACGCGTCGCTGGTCAGCACGGCCATACGTTTCTTGGCCAGGCCTGATGCGATATTTGCGCCCTGCACCGGCCCGAGAATGGCCAGCGCCCCGCCCATGGTCTGCACCGGCTTGCCCAAATGTTGCGCGGCACTGTTGGCGGCGGCGATCAATACAGCGGTGATGTGCGGATCGTTGCGCAGTTCCTGCTCCAGCAAGGCAGCGTCGATGCCGTTGGCGGTCTGGCTGAGTTTTATCGCCGTCGCGACATCGACGAACAGCGGCGCGCCGTCAGCCACGTCACGGCGCTTGTCGAGAAACTTGGTCAGCGTCAAACCCGGCGTCAGCGCGGGCACTGCGCCCGCAACCGGGGCCTGACGTTCCAGCAGCAGGCTTTCCAGACGCTGGCGTAGCCCTTCGGTATTCAGGGGTTTGGTCAGATAAGCCGTCGGCGCCAGTGGCAAGACCTCACGCACGCTGGCGCTGTCGTTGCGATTGCTGATCAGAATGAACGGGATGGCAGGCTGACGACGCAGGTTGCGTACGCCACGCAACAGGCTCAACCCGTCAATCCCCGGCAGCTCGCGTGCGGCGATGATCAGGTCAGGCAGTTGTTTCTTCATCCACTCGACGGCCTGCTTGCCATCGGTACACATTTCCAGGTCGACGTCCGCTCGCACACCCAGCACCAGATCGCTAAGTGTTTCGCGAACCCACGGATCAGACTCAGCAATCAATACGCGAGGTACCGCGGGCAAATCTACAGCAGTCATCATGACTCTCCGACATCGATGCGTTCACCTTAGCCAAAGCCTTCGTCCGGATATAGCAAAAAGAGCGAAATACCCTGTTCCAGACCAAAAAAAACCCGTCGAAACGGGCTTTTTTTGTCTGTTTGGTCATAAATTAATCAATTTACGACTTCACACTTTTTACGCGATTTCAGCGAAGCATTCTTCCAGAATGGCCAGCCCACGAGTCAGCAATTCGTCTTCAGCGGTCAACGGTACCAGTACGCGCAACACGTTGCCGTAAGTACCGCACGACAGCAGGATCAGACCCTTGTCACGCGCCTTGGCAACCACCTGCGCCACTGCCGCAGCGTTAGGCTTGTGCGAATCGCCGTCTTCGAACAGCTCGACGGCGATCATCGCGCCCAGCGCACGCACTTCGCCGATGACCGGGTACTTGGCCTGAATGCCCTTGAGCGCAGTCACCAGACGCTCGCCGACTGCCTTGCAACGGTCCAGCAGGTGCTCTTCTTCGAAGATATCCAGCACCGCCAACGCAGCAGCGCAAGCAACCGGGCTACCGGCATAGGTGCCGCCCAGACCGCCCGGTGCGATGGCATCCATGTACTCAGCCTTGCCGCACACGCCCGCCAGCGGGAAGCCACCGGCGATGGACTTGGCGAAGGTGGTCAGGTCAGCCGCAACGCCCATCTGCTCCATCGCGAAGAACGTGCCGGTACGGCCAGCGCCGGTCTGCACTTCGTCAGCGATCAGCAGAATGCCGTGCTTGTCGCAAAGCTCGCGCAGACGCAGCATGAACGCCTTTGGTGCCACGTAGAAACCACCTTCGCCCTGAACCGGCTCGATGATGATTGCAGCGATGTCCTTGGGCTCGGCGTCGTTCTTGAAGATGCGCTCGATGCTGGCGATGGAATCGTCAACGCTCACACCATGCAGCTCGCAAGGGTACAGCGCGCGGAAGATACCGCCCGGCATCAGGCCCATGCCCGCCGAGTAAGGCACAACCTTACCGGTCAGGCCCAGAGTCATCATGGTGCGACCGTGGTAAGCGCCGGTGAAGGCGATCACGCCCGCACGGCCAGTGGCAGCGCGCGCGATCTTCACGGCGTTTTCAACCGCTTCGGAGCCGGTGGTCACCAGCAGGGTTTTCTTGTCGAAATCACCCGGCACTTTGGCGTTGATCTTCTCGCACAGCTCGACGTAAGGCTCGTAGGCCAGCACCTGGAAGCAGGTATGGCTCAGCTTGGTCAGCTGCTCTTGCACGGCAGCGATGATCTTCGGGTGTAGGTGACCGGTATTCAGAACGGCAATGCCGCCCGCGAAGTCGATGAATTCACGACCCTCCACGTCGGTAACGGTCGCGTTCTTCGCCGAAGCTGCGAAGATCGGGTGGATCTGACCAACGCCACGCGGGACGGCAGCGTGGCGGCGTTGCATCAGGGATTCGTTAGTCTTGCTCATGTATTCCTCATTCGCCGCTCATCGGTCGGCGTGGGTCAAGGATCAAGCGGACCGGATCAACTGCGGCAGCATACGATGATCGACTGCTGCAGCCTTCAGGCCACCAGGAAACTGCGGTGCAACAAAAGCCGATGACACGTCGCTCTCGCGCATCATCGGCTGCAATACCTCAACGTCAATCAGACCGGGTCAGTCAGACCGACAGGCAGAGGTATTTGATTTCCAGATAATCTTCGATGCCGTACTTGGAGCCTTCACGGCCCAGGCCGGACGACTTGATACCACCAAACGGCGCCAGTTCGTTGGAGATCAGGCCGGTGTTGATACCTACCATGCCATATTCCAGTGCTTCGGCAACACGGAACACACGGCTCATGTTCTGCGCATAGAAGTACGACGCCAGACCGAACTCGGTGTCGTTGGCCATCGCGATCACTTCAGCCTCATCCTTGAAGCGGAACAGCGGTGCCAGCGGACCAAAGGTTTCTTCCCTGGCCACCGCGGCATCTTTCGACACGTTGACCAGAATAGTCGGTTCGAAGAACGAGCCTTCCAGGCTGTTGCCGCCAGTCAGCACGGTTGCGCCTTTGCTGACCGCGTCGGCGATGTGTTCCTTGACCTTGGCCACGGCCTTGTCGTCGATCAACGGACCGGTGGTGACGCCGTCTTCCAGACCGTTACCGATCTTCAGCTTGCCGACCGCCACCTTGAGCTTCTCAGCGAATGCGTCGTACACCGCATCCTGCACATAGATACGGTTGGCGCAGACGCAGGTCTGACCATTGTTGCGGTACTTGGAGATCATCGCGCCTTCGACCGCCTTGTCGAGGTCGGCATCGTCGAACACGATGAAAGGCGCGTTGCCGCCCAGCTCCAAAGAAACCTTCTTGATGTCCTTGGCGCACTCGGCCATCAACTGACGACCAATCTCGGTCGAGCCGGTGAAGGACAGTTTGCGCACAATCGGGTTACCGGTCAGCTCGCTGCCGATATCGCCCGCACTACCGGTCACGACGCTGAACACGCCAGCCGGAATGCCCGCGCGTTCTGCCAGCTCGGCCAGCGCCAGTGCAGAAAAAGGCGTTTGCGAAGCAGGTTTGAGCACCATGGTGCAGCCCGCTGCCAGTGCAGGACCGGCCTTACGGGTGATCATCGCTGCCGGGAAATTCCACGGGGTAATCGCCGCCGTCACACCAATCGGCTGTTTGAGCACGATCAGACGCTTGTCTGGCTGGTGACCAGGAATCACGTCGCCATAGACGCGCTTGGCTTCTTCGGCGAACCACTCGATGAACGACGCCGCATAGGTGATCTCGCCCTTGGCTTCGGCCAGCGGCTTGCCCTGCTCCAGCGTCATCAGCAGACCCAGATCGTCCTGGTTCTCGATCATCAGCTCGAACCAGCGGCGCAGCTTGTTGCCACGCTCCTTGGCAGTCAGCGCACGCCAGGCCGGCAGCGCCTTGTCAGCCGCCTCAATTGCCCGACGCGTCTCGGCTGCGCCCATTTTTGGCACAGTGCCGAGGATTTCATTGTTGGCCGGGTTGTTGACCTTGATCGACTGACCACCGTCCGCGTCCAGCCATTGGCCGTTGATGTAGGCTTGCTGGCGGAACAGTGTGGAATCTTTGAGCTGCATGTCGGCCTCCTAAACAGCATCGCCCGATAGGCGACGCGAACAATTGATATCGATGCACCCCATTTGGAAGCCATCGTCAGGGAAACATTCCATCGGGTTCCAGCGCTGCGCAACGCATGAAAGCAGGAAGACCGAACAAGAGCGTTTGAAATCTCAAACGAATCCTAGGCATTGCGGGGGGAAAGGACAATAGTCCGTTCGAAAAAAAGAACGGCCGATCGCTCGACTGTTTTTTTTCATCGGCGTTAAGCTGGGTTACCCCATCGAAGTCACGCAGCCTGACTGACACGGACTTTATAGATTCTTAATGTGGTTATTGACGATTCGAAGGCCAACATGACGCAATCCCAGAGCTTTACGATACTGCTGTTCTCCTACGGCACGTTGCAGGACAAGGCGGTACAACTGGCCAACTTCGGCCGGGAACTGACAGGCCAGGCCGACCAGATGATCGGCTACAAGCAGTCCTACGTCGAAATCACCGATCCGCAGGTGCTCGCCGAGAGCGGCAAGACGCATCACCCGATCATCAGCCCGAGTGCGGACCTGAATGACACCGTCTCAGGCACCGTTTACCAGATCACCCCGCAAGAACTGGCAGCGGCAGACGCTTATGAAGTTTCAGACTACAAGCGCATAGCCGTAGGCCTCGTCTCTGGCCTGACCGCATGGGTCTATGTCGAGGCATAACCGTGTTCCCGAAAGGGTACTTAAGGTCAGCCTGAACATATGCCTGTTCAAGCGCGGCTGGTTTTATCAGGCGGCCCTGCCCTTCAACGTGAACAGGCTCAACCCCAGGCCAATGAACGACGCACCAAACACCCGATTGACGTTCTGGCGCCTGCGGGCTGATGTGAGATGGCGCTTGAGCTTCTGTGCCAGCAGCACATAAAAGACGTGAGCGACCACGGAGCAACCGGCGAACGTCACGATCAGCACGCCGGTTTGCTGCACCTGAAAAGTGCCGGGCTGGATGAACTGCGGCAGGAACGCGATAAAAAACAGGATCGCCTTGGGGTTGGTCAGCGCCACCGAAATGCCTTTGAAAAACAGGCTGCCAGTGGACACCGCTTTAGGCACGCTCGCCAGCGCATCAAATGCACTGCGCGCGCTGCGCCACTGCTTGATCCCCAAATAAACCAGATACCCCGCCCCGGCGATCTTCAGGACCAGAAACGCACTGGCCGACGCCACCAGCACCGCTCCCAGCCCGGCCGTCACCGCCGTGGCAACCACAATCAACCCCAAGGCATTGCCGAGCGAACCGATCATCGCCCTGGCCGGGCCGTGGCTGATCGAGTTCGACAGCGCCATGACCACCGCAGGGCCCGGCGTGAGCGTGACAAACAAGGCGATCATCGCGAAGCTGAGCCACTGTTGCATCGATTCCATTTTTTACTCTCCATGTGGCGCAGGTTTTAACGCACGCCTGTAGCGCTATCGATAATCCGGAAGCGTGAATGACTGAATTGCCGGTGTCAGCGCCTTGGCAGCACGCTTGCTGATGAAGGGCGTTGCCACCAATCGCTGCACGGCGCGAAGGATTTTCACCCCCGTGTGACTGCGAGGATGAACCAGGCGCGGAGCAAGTTTCGGCACGCTCTGCGACTTTTTCACCACAGGGCGCAGGACATATTCGTACGCAGCAAGGGCCCCAGCAATCGTGTCGGTTCTGGTGAGTTCGCCCGCCAACACATACGCACCAATCAGCGCCAGCGAAGCACCGACCCCGCCCAACGGCGTGACACACCAGGCCGCATCGCCCAGTAACACCACAGGGCCATTCGACCAGCGATCCATCTTCACCTGACGCAAGTCATCGAACCAGAAATCCTCCGCAGCCTCCATCCCCTCCAGCAAACGAGGCACCTCCCAGCCCGCGCCTGCAAACGACGCCTGCAGAAATGCCTTCTGCTCGGCAACGCTGTTACCGACCGTCAGGTGGCTTCGGCCCTGCACATTAAAGAACGCCCGCGTCGTACCGCGATTGTCCGGACGAACACCCGCACTGCGACCGCCCACCGCGTTATACCAGCGCGCGGTCTGGCTATCGGTCGGTGCACGAGGCACAGTAAAGAACGCGCTGGCCAAGTCCATCCTGCGCGGCTGATTCTCGCCGGGGAACACCAGCTCCCGCGTACGCGAGCCGACACCTTCGGCAATGATCAGCAGATCAAAACGCTCCTCGTCACCGCTCTCGAACGTGACCGACACGCCCTCATCATCATGCTCGACCGAGACAATACGATCACCAAAGCGATAGAACGCATCAGCAGATGACGCCTCATACAGCAGACGCGCAAGATCACCGCGCAACACCTCAAGCTCAGCCGTCGGCCCGTCCCCGTCCAGCCCCGCCAGATCGATGCGCGCCGCCGTGCGGTTATCCTCATCGACCCACGCAAGCCCCGTCTCGCCGGTATTGAGATCCTTCACCGCCTGCTCAAGCCCCATCAGGCGCAGAACCTGCTGAGCCGCGCCCCGCACATCCACATTCTGCCCGCCATCGCGAAAGGCAGATGCCTGCTCGACAACCGTGACATCGCAATCGCGCTGCGTCAGCCACCAGGCCGCGGCACAACCCGCGATACTGGCTCCGGTAATAAGAACGCGGCACGGGCTGCGCTCGATGCTTTTGAACTGATTGATAAGAGGCCCTCGGTGAGAACGAACTGACAGAGTGGTATGGGGAGCATCATGCACCAGCTGGTGGTTGTGCCGGTAGCGGTGGGCTGTTCCTTTGTGGGTAGCAGTGGGTGTGGGGTGATGAAAGGCTTACTCGCGTCCGTCTGCCGGGGGCGCTGGATGATTTGCGTTGCAGGCCGCCTGTAACTGGACGCCCCGTACCCATGTGAGTATCATGGCGCCCGCGTCGCACCAGTAGCTCAGCTGGATAGAGTACTGCCCTCCGAAGGCAGGGGTCGTGGGTTCGAATCCCGCCTGGTGCACCATATAGCAATCTAGACCTGTCTCAGACAGTCTACGAAATACCCCAAGAAGCCCGCCCTGTGCGGGCTTTGTTGTCTCTGGCTATCCATAGCAGTCCACCCCTATACCTTCACGCCGTGTATGCCCACGTGTATGCTTTGCAATTCCTTGAACAGGAGGCATACAAGCCGTGAAACGCACCGACATCAAGCGCCGCCCGCTAGCCGACACCACCCTCTCCGGCCTGGAACCAGAGGACGCAACCTATCGGGAGCAAGATGGCAACGGCTTGTATTTTCGGGTCAAAGCAAATGGCCAGAAGTCTTGGGAATTACGTTACAAAAAGCCAGACGGAAAATGGTCTTGGCTAGGGCTAGGCGGCTATCCCGAAGTCAGCGGTTCCCTAGCCAGGCAGAAGGCTGCACAACTGCGTGAAGACTCATCCAACGGGAAAAATCCGTTAGTCAGCAAACAGGCTAGGAGAGCTGCTGACCTGGAGGCAGCCAATAACACGTTCGAAGCACTTGCACGGGAGTGGTTTGATTCAAGACGGTCGGGCTGGGAAGCTGGGACCGCCCGGCGAATCATTGGAGCTTTGGAGCTGCACGCGTTTCCAGTATTTGGGAAGCGGGTTTATACCGAGATCCTGCCTCTTGAGTGGATGGAGTTCCTGCGCAGCATGGAGCAGAAAGGGATCATTGACCAAATGGGCAGAGTCCGCGCCACGTGCAAAGAAATCTATGACCTGGCACGCGTCACTGGACGCGCCATCCATAACCCTCTCGAAGGCCTCAACAAATTCCTTCAAACGCGTAGCGCTGAAAATTATGCACACGTATCAGTAGAGGAACTGCCTGCCCTACTTCGTGCGATCAACTCTTACCCTCACGCGAAGGACGTTCGTTTGGGGCTCCGCTTGCTTGCGCTGTTGGCAGCACGTCCGAGTGAAGTTCGAGAAGCACGCTGGTCAGAGATTGACCTCAATAAAAAGCTGTGGACGATCCCAGCCGAGCGCATGAAGCGTCGGCGTGAACACGTGATCCCGCTATCCCGTCAAGCCATCGAAGCAATCACTGAACTGCGCTCGCTTACGGGAGCATACCCGCTGCTGTTTCCTGGCCGGAAAGATCGGACTATCCCACGCAGCAATACCGTTTTTCTGATGGCGTTACGGAGACTCGGTTATGGCGGACGCCAAACAGGCCATGGCTTCCGCCATATCGCAAGCACGATCCTCAATGAACAGGGCTTCGATGAAAATCATATTGAGGCGCAGCTTTCCCATGTGAAGGAAGGAATCGCAGGGGTGTACAACAAGGCGGTTTATTTACCTCAACGCAAAGTCATGATGCAGTGGTATGCCGATCATCTTGATGAACTCGCAGAGGGTAACGTGGTGCAAGGCAACTTTGGCAAGGCTGTATGAGCGCGTATACCCAGCCCCCCTCAAAAAGCGGTGTAATTGGTGTTACTCGTGTAACGCCACTCGCTAAACGCCCGGTTTCATTGGTTTTAACGTCCGTTACACAATTAAGCGGCTCAGCGAATATCCAATGTAACGCTGCCCCGGCGTGTAACGCCAAAGTCAGCACCGTGATCCTGCGGGCTGCCGCTCTGCACCTGGTCCGATCAGGCAACTTTCGCTGGCTTTCCCCACCGAATTCAGGGCGTGGGACTTCCAGTTGCAGGTCCCCCGAGATTCCAGGTAATGATTGATCGCCAAGCCATCTTGCATTCCGCGTTAAGCAGAGGCCTGCTCAGTTATCTCTCAACGCAACCGCTTTACGACCTCTGCAGTGGGCAGGTCACTGACGCCTGCCGCCTGATCGACCAGTGCTGCCTGCGCATTCATCGTGACGATATCGATAAAGATCTCGCCAGCATGTGCATTCAGACGACTATGCATGAGGAGACCATTTTTCAGTATGCCTCCACCGACACCAGATCAAGGCTTGCGCATTGGGTCCGTATGTACGGCAGTTGCTACTCGGTGTCAGAGCGCGATGCTCATGCGGCGTACATCATGGCGTGCGCCGTAAGAGCGCTGGAGACATTAGCCAACTGGATGCAAGCAGCCGATCAAGAAGCTTGGTCTCATGCTTCTGAACCTCCTACCGACTGGCCCTGGGATCTTTACTGCTATTTCGTAAAGATGCAGGTTGATCCGAACAAGCGCATCGAGGCGCTTGAACAATACGCTCTCTACCTGGAACCGATCACCTCTTTGCCCTGCCTGACTTCGGATGAACTGAGGCCCATCGCCGACCGAGCGATCAAGAATGCCGTCCGCAAAAAAGGCGGCATCATCAGCGGAATGGAGCGTCACGAGGAGATTAGCGTT
The DNA here is from genome assembly GCF_022836805.1 of Pseudomonas sp. RGM 3321. NCBI lineage: Bacteria > Pseudomonadati > Pseudomonadota > Gammaproteobacteria > Pseudomonadales > Pseudomonadaceae > Pseudomonas > Pseudomonas sp. RGM 3321. Next base: position 16,211 of record NZ_JALHBH010000118.1, on the reverse strand, counting down.
CGAGATGCCGCGATAGTAAGACAGGGACGTCACTACCGTGCGGCGGGGATGCCCGAACGTAACGTCACAACGGCGGTGCATGCCTGGCTAAAGCGCGAGGTTGAAAAGCCACCCAAACAACGCTCTGAGTGGCTAGCGCTTGAGACAGAAAAAGCTCTAACTCGCAAAAGCGTTGAGGCCATTCTCAAACGCCATTTCGTGCTGTAAACCAGAAATTTCAAATGGAAGTGAACTGCCCGCTAAAATCCCTCACCTAGATCATTGCTCTCGTCAGTCCAAACCTATCGAGAGCTGTCCCTATGAGTACGTCTGTAACCGAGTTCTCTCGCGAAACACCTGCCAACGCTCCGCTGCTGTTCGACGCTGCCTCTACCTTGATTCGCATGCGCGAGGTTGAGGGAATCGTGGGCATGAAGCGTTCCACCATCTACAAGCTCATGCAGCAGCCCGGCTCCTGCTTTCCACAGCCCGTAAAGCTCAGCGACAGCACAGCAAGGGGCGCGCCAGTCGCCTGGGTGCTTTCCGAAGTCCAAGACTGGGCACGCAGCCGCATCGCTGCTCGCGATCAGGTGGCCGCATGAACAACCGTATGTCAAAAGGCGACGGACCTTTCATCGACTCCTACAGCATCGGGTTCCAGCTTTACAGACCGGACGAGCTCAACTGGAAAAGTCGCACCATTGCAGGCATCAGCTGGAATGGCCTTGACCAAGAAGCGATCTTTTTCAATGCAGACGGCCTGGCTCTTCCTCTCAAACCCAACCCTTGGAATGTGTCCGAGTGGATTCGCAAACATGCGATCCGCCGTGAGTTCGCCAGCGTGCATGGGACTGGCCATTTCGCGATGAAGGAAGGTCGCCGTAAGGCATTGCGAGCGGTCGGCCTCAATGACTGGGTGACTTACTGGCTGGTCGACCAGTCTGGCGGCTTCGCCAATGAGTCGAAGTTTTGGCAGGACTACGTGGCCACCGATCTCGCCACCGAACAGGCCAACAGCGAAAAGCTACACAGCGAATTGCGCCTGCAAGACGACAAGGCAACTTACATCGAGCAGAGCATCGCCGAGCGCCGTGAACACCTGATGGTCATGCATCGCCGTCGATGTAACGAAGATCGAAAAATTCTCTCCTGGCTGAAAGGCGAAGTCCCCGCCCCGCTATTTGACATCGAAACGAAGGCGGCTTGAGCCCTCCCCGTCCCAATCTGCTGGCCCCGATCTGGAACCAGAACGACGGGCCATCACGTCACAGGTTCGGCGCACGCACAAACGAAAACGCCTCCGGGGGCAACCGGAGGCGTTGAGGTAAATCTACATGCACGTCAAATGTATTTCGCATCGAGCGCGAGTGCAAGTCGCTCAAACAGTTGCACATCCCAAAACCGGGCGTTATTCTCTGGCCGTCGCTGCGAACTCAGCGACCGGGCTTGGCGGCTCGAACAGTACAAGGCGCAACAGCGCCCCCATTACGATTGCAGGCGCTTTTTTTGTGCCCGCATTCTCGCGTTATGGCGGGTTGCGCAGGAGCACCCTCGGGTGCGCCGGTCTCCTTGTACGCCGGTCCGCCAATCCTGTGCAATCCGCCACCCTAATCTGCTTGGCGGCAGACCGTGGCGGTTCCTCAGTACAAGGAGCCTCACCTATGAGTAACGCCCTCAGTCCGTTCAAAAATCGCGCCGCTGCCCATCGCGCAATGGCTCTCGCCACTTTACATGCCAATTCCAGCCTCGCTACACGCCTTGCCCGCTACAACGCTCACATGACCAAAGCACGCGCCCTGGAAACCGCAGGGGGTGCTCAATGAACAACGCCCTGAGTTTTTCTCTGCCCGAAGACCTGCTCTGTGTTAATCCAACAGCCGATGCCGGTATTCCCATCGACGCCATCACCTGCGCCGTCGACCGGGCCAGCTCGGTGCTATTGCTGCTTGAAGATCAGTTTGAAAATGACGGGCCGAGCTTGGCCAACCACGTCATCGCTGCCGCCCTTTGGGACGTGCGCGGCACGCTGGGTTTGATACGGACCCTGGCGCTCCACGCCGATGATCTTGGCCGCAAGCCTGCGCAAGGGGGTGCCTTGTGAGCGCTTTCCAAGGGAACACCGCAGGCCACACCACCTTTGCCCGATGCAATTCACAAAATCAGCCACTGTTCAGCGTCAATGCGGGCATCTCGTGCGAAGAGGCACTTGAGCATGCGTCCGTTCTCGCAGACTGCATCAACAAACTGACACTCCAAGCGGGGATGAACGACGACAGCAGCGCGGCATGGGCTGCCCATTACCTCGGTGATATGGTCAAGGCCATCATCGACGACGTTACCACCAGCCTGCAGTTCTCGTCGGAGGAACGCCCATGAGCGCCTCCAGCACCAACAAGCGCCCTTCTTTCGCACAGGTAAAAACAGCCGCGCTGAACAACATCGATAAGGTACTGGCTCACTGGCTGCCCAACGGGAAGCGAGTGGACGGCGGCAAGGAGTACACCGCGCCAAACCCCACCCGAACGGACAAGCGTGCGGGCTCTCTGAAAATCAGTATCAGCAAAGGCACCTGGTCTGACTTCGCGACCGGCGACAAGGGCGGCGATCTCATCGACCTGGTGCGTTACATCGACGGCGGCACTGACGTCGAGGCCTGTAACAAACTGGCAGATCTACTTGGCGTAACTGCTGAATCCGCGTCCGCCAAACCCACACCGGCCAAAAGCAAAGCGCCCGAGTGGATTGCTATTCAGCCGATCCCGGCCGAGGCCATGAACAAGTGCCCGGTTAAACACCGACAGCACGGCACACCGTCCAAGGTTTGGGTTTATCGCGATGATCAGGGTCAACCGCTCATGGCGCTGTACCGCTTCGACCTGGGGCCCGATGAAGAAGGCAAACTGAGAAAGGTGTTTGCGCCGTTGACCTGGTGCAAACGCAGCGACGGTGAAATGCTGCAATGGCGTTGGCAAGGGTTGCCCGAGCCCCGTCCCCTGCTGCGACGGCATGAACTGGCACTGCGCGCCGATGCGCCGGTGGTCTTGTGCGAGGGCGAAAAGGCCGCAGATGCAGCTGCTGATTTGATGCCGAACTACGTGGCCACCTGCTGGCCGAACGGTTCCAACTCTTGGCATAAAGCAGACCTAACACCGCTAAAGGGTCGCGACGTGCTGTTGTGGCCAGACAACGACGACAGCGGCAAAACCTGCATGGACGCTGTCGCCAACAAGCTGCGCGAGATAGGCGCAGGCTCGGTACGGGTCATTGCGTTGAAGGTGTTCAAGCGCAAACCCACGATGAAAAACGAGCGCGCCGCTTTCGCCAAAGGTGGCCAATGGGACAACGGCGATGATGCCGCCGACGCTCCTGCCAAAGCCTGGACAGCTGCCCATTTCGCCGAGCTGGAGCGCAGTGGCGAGCTGTTCGGTTCGGTAGAAGAACCGTCCGCAGCGGAGGAGCCCGAACCCAAACCGAAAGCGAAGACGAAACCAGCGGCCAAGCGCCCGTCGAAATCGAAAAACGACCTAATGCCTGGCGGCTTTCGCCTGACACCCGAAGGTGTGTTTTACGCAGGCGACGACGGCGAAGCGCGCCCGGTGTGTTCGCCTCTCGAAATCCTCGCCCGGACCCGCGATGACAAAGGCCATAACTGGGGCCTGCTCGTGGAGTTCGACGATCCTGACGGGGCAAAGAAGCGCTGGAACATTCCGGCGCGCACCATGACCGGCGATTTCGGCAAGGACGTACTCGGCCCATTAGTGGACATGGGCCTGCGCCTTGCAGGAAGCCGTTCGGGACGTAATGCACGCAACGACCTGCAGAGTTACCTCGGCGGTTTTGACAGCGCGCAGCGGGCCCGACTGGTGACTCGCCTGGGCTGGCACGACAGCGCCTTTCTCCTACCGGAACAACAGGTCGGCGCGCACAGCGAACACCTGCACTTCTACGAGGCCGGTTCTCAGCTACCGCCGATCAGCGAATCGGGCACGCTTGAGCAATGGCAAGAGCAGATCGGCGCGTTGTGCGTGGGCAACCATCGTCTGGCGTTTGTGGTCGGCGTGGCCTTGGCTGGCCCGCTGCTGCACATGCTGGGTCATGAGTCGGGGGGATTTCACTTGTACGGAGATAGCTCGGGCGGAAAGACCACACACCTGCAGGTCGCTGCATCGATCTACGGCGGACCGCGCCTGGTACGTTCGTGGCGCTCCACAGACAACGCATTGGAATCCATCGCCGCTGCGCACTCGGACGGGCTACTGGTACTGGATGAGATCGGCATGTGCGATCCGCGCATCATCGGCGAGACGGTGTACATGCTTGGCAACGGCACGGGCAAGGCGCGGGCCAATGATCGAGGCCAGGCAGGCCGACAGGTGCAGGAGTGGCGTTTGCTGTTCCTCTCCACCGGCGAGAAGACGTTGGCCCAACATATGGCCGAAGCGAACAAGGAACTCAAAGCAGGCATGGAAGTACGCATGCTCGCCGTTCCTGCCGATGCCAGCAAAGGTTTAGGCATGTTCGACACCTTGAACGGTTTCGATGACGCAGCAGCACTGTCCGACGCACTCAAAGCGCGGGTCGCGAAATACTACGGCACACCGCTCACCGCCTTTCTCATAGCCCTGTGCGAGCCCGATAAACGCCACGCTTGGTCCGCGATTCTGCGCCGCACGTTGGAAGGCTTTATCGCCCAATCATTACCCGCGTCGGCCAGCGGACAAGCTCACCGTGCCGCCGCTCGCTTTGGCCTCGCCGCCGCAGCGGGTGAGCTGGCCACCGCGATGGGGATAACAGGCTGGCCCGATGGGACCGCCACCACCGCTGCTCGCGTGTGCCTCAACGCATGGATGAACGAGCGTGGCGGCGTCGGTAACTTCGAGGGTGACGCAATCGTGTCGCGACTGCGCCAGGTCATCGAGCGGTTCGGCGAGAGCCGATTTACCCGCTGGGAATCGGCAGCGGCAAAGATCGACGAACACGGTCCGCGCACCATCGACCGGCTGGGCTTTCGCAAGACGATGGAACACGGCCTGGGCGACTCCTTGCACACCACCAACACCTACTACGTGCTGCCCGAGTCATGGCGCTCGGAGATATTCCGGGGCATGAACATCAATGCGGTGAACAAGGAGCTGCTACAGCGCGGGGTCATTGAGCCGGGGAACGATGGAAAGGCATCGAGTCTGGTCCGCTTGCCCGGCCTGGGCACGCAACGTTGTTACATCGTGAAGACGATTCCGGGATTGGCTGAAAGCGAGGCTCGGGCTGCCTGAGTGCATCCCTGCTGATCGAGGTAGCGCCGGCTGATTCCCGGCCTCGCCAGCCACTCAACCAACTCCCAATCGAAGTGAATAGAGACCAGACACATGAACGAGATCCAAGAACTGAAAGACCGCCGCGATGACCTGCTGAAAGAGGCCGACCAGTTACATGCCCAAATGCTGCCTTTTGAAGCTGCGCTGGAAAATGATCAGTCCATCGAGCCCACCCAGGAGCGCGAACTACGCGACAAGTACAACGAGCTGAAAACGCGTTTCGATGCGCGCAAGCACAATGCGGACCTGTTGGATCAGAGGATCAATCGCCGCGAGACCCTTATCAACAGCCATTCCCTGATGACAGGTTACATCGAGGCCATGAACACCTGGAAAGCCGATGAGCAGGAGTTGAATGAAAAACGTCAGAGCCTCAGCACCCGTCTTGAACAGATCAAACAACAGGCCGTAGAGGACATGGCCAAAGCCCGGCAGGCTGAAACGAACGCCGCGACTGCGTATGCACAGGCCGTCGCATGGGGCGACACCGAAGGCGAAAAGACCGCCAACGCCGATGCGCAAAAAGCCGCAAAAAACCTGGCAACCGCTGCCGAACATGATCGTCGACAAGGCCTGATCATATCCGCGCTGGAGCAGGAGCTGCTCACCGTAGATCGATACATCGCCGAAGCGCAGGAAAAGCACAAGGGCATAGAACGCGACGCCCTGTGGCTTTCTCAAACAGTTCTGGAAGAGAAGTGGAACGAGGCCGCTAAGGCACTCTTCGATGTGGGCGGAAGGCTGTGGGCAAATTACAACCTGCTCGGCCTTGATCAAGTGAGCCTGTTGAAACTGGCGGTTCCACAGGAAGGTGAAAAGATCGGGAACTGGACGTGGCATGAACTATCCGACCGGGCGCGCAGATACAGCGCGCAGGACCTGCTCCAGCTCAACGATATTTCGACACCTCAACAGGCTGCGTTCGTGAGCCAACTGGAGCAACGAAAGGATGAAAGCAGTGAACAAGCCACTACAAAACAGCACGAGCTGGGCTGACACGCTCAAGGCTCGGAAAGCTTATCTAGCTGCACTGCTGAAAACCATCAGCGCGACCTCAGCCAAAGTCAGTCAAATACAAATGCTGACGATCAAGGCAATCAAAGCGGAAATGGCGCACATTGAAAGCCAGCTGATAAGCCGGAAATAGTACGAAATTTGTGATCGACGCTATTGATCTCAATAACACACGCAACTACCGATAATGGGAACATTATGTCCAAACTCGCAGAATACCGTCAGCTGGAAAAACACCTCGACGAGCAGCTCCAGGCACTGGAAAAAATGAAGGGTGATGATGGACTGAAGAAGGAAATTGAGTTCGAGACGAAGCTGCGCAAGCTGCTTGAACACTACGGTTTCAGCTTAAAGCACATCATCAACCTGCTAGACCCAAAGACCTCGGCCCGAAGCCCGACATCCGAAAAACCTGCAGGCACGCGCAAACCACGTGACCTGAAGGTGTACAAAAACCCGAACACAGGTGAGGTCATAGAAACCAAAGGTGGGAATCACAAAGCATTGAAGGCGTGGAAAGCAGAATACGGTGCAGACGCCGTCGAGCGATGGCTGACAGCTTGACCTGAAAAAGGGCCCAAAAGGGTCCTTTTTGCTGCTGGCATATAGCTCACCAAATCACCAGACAGCTCCAAGCCGCTGTTACGAATGACCTGCAAAGTCGTGAATTTTTGTAGCAAAACTGGAAAGCCGCTTTCGGTCAAGGACGCGTGAAAACGCATGCGACGGCGGCTACGTAAAATCTGCCAGCATTTGCTTAATGCAGCAGTCCGAAAACTTGCGTAAGAACGCGATTTTAGCTTCAGTCCTGGCTGTCAAACCTGATCAAAAACGTTTTCACACAGCCTGGGCCAGAAGCAGTCATTCCGATGCGTCTACGAAATTAGTGGCGATTCAGTTCAAGCCTTCTCTATGGTGGAAGGTCTCCGATACAAAGTCGATGAAGGCAACCGCAGACGCTACAGCAAGCCGAGCATGCCGCGGCTGAAGTCCGCGATGTTGACCGTCTCTCCCATGTCCTGTGCCGTATAGTCCACGCAATTGAGCGAGGTTGTTCGTGAGTTGGGTCAGATTCCGAAGAATCAAACGAATGTTCTCCGCACCCTTCGTAGCATCCGTTATGCCCTCTGGGACAAGCTGCAGCTCCTTAGCGACTTTCTTTGTAAGATCTCCGAGATCATCAGATTTGGTAAATGGAATAGCCCGCTTTGTCAGAATGGATTTGCAGCACGTTTCAATGAGCTCTTTTGCTGTACCAATCGCTAAGGCGGGATCACGATCAATAGAATGCTCGAGGCGCTCGATTTCCTTCGCCATCCAGCCTGCGTCGAGGGCCTCTGCGACTGTCTTAGCTCTTAGAACAGCTTGGGACGAGCTGCTGCGCTGCCGGAAAGAGAAGCGTGGCCGGCCGGCAATGCGCTCCTCCTCATAGATCTCCCAACCAGCAGATCGAAGCTGACCGTTGAAATGGAGCACTAACTTAAGTGTCTCATCGCGATCGGGACGGACAATCGGATGAACGACCTCACAGAGAAACCGAAGAAATTGCTCCACCGAGCCATCAATCAGCTGAAAGCGAGAATCTGTGAAGACCCAATCATTTTCCCAATCATCATTGTTATAACGATGCTGCCAAATATCACCTGCCGCATCCAGGAACCTACTGTCCGTGGACGGAAGTTGCTGCAGGTCGAATAGACGACTCAAGAACCCTACGTCGTCGAGCTGACCATACCAATCCACATTTTCCAAACGTAGGCCATCCAAGATATTAACGCGAACTTGCCGAGGGAGATCTGATGAATCAGATCGCCAGTCAGCCTGTTGTTCTCTTGCAGGCACGATCTTGGCTGAGTACCAATCCTGTGTTTCAGGCTCAATAGCAGTTCTCAGTCGAGCTGTGATTTGCTCTTCTAATTGGCTGCGTTTCGCTCCTAGCCGGGCGTAATCCTGAGCGGGCAGCTTGAACTGCACATCATAGATGTTTGTACCACCATTCCAACTGTCGTAACCCGTCTGCTCAATATGCGCCGGATACTCGCGTACGATGGCAGCTGCTTCGCCCATGCCCTCTGCACGAAGGAGTGCATGGACCGTTGCAAGTATCTGTTCTGGCTGTTCCATCGCATCTGCTCCTGCCCTTGCTAGTGATTGCGAAATCTAAGTACCCAAGCATAGCGATGTCCGCGCTCTCCCCATAGCTGTCTCTCACTAATTTTCTGGGTATGTACAAGCCTTTGCAAATAGCTCGGGCATTGTCAGAAAGAAGTGACTGGATTCAGAGCACCAAAAGCAGTCACCGACTCACAGACCGGTGCTTTGGAGGAATGACCGTTTTCGCGGCAGAAAAGTGCACAGTGGGTCAAGTATGACCTGCAACAGGTTGTTAGCTTTTCCTTTCACTAACGCTTCTTTTATATTTATCGAGCAGATGTTTGTCATTCGCCCTTGCATACAAGCGTCTAATAGCATCGTCAGCAGTGGAGATTTTCCCACACTTTGTTCCGTATACTCCATAGGGCACGACCGCTTGTTTCTGCTCGAACTCACGAAGAATTAGACGCGTCTCTTCCAAGACTTTCAAGTATTTTCCAGAAATCTCAACGAGATCACGCGATCTGATATCTGAAATTATGTATCGATGAACAACTCGATTTCTCAAACTGTAGAGCTGGCTCAAGGTTTCAAAAAAATCTAGATTAATTATTTTAAAACTTAAAGCATCTTCGAAGACTTTTCTCTCCATAATTCCCTTTTCACCATCTGCTTGGAAAAGGTATCTGACTTCTATATTATCTGTCTTTTCCTCCAGCTGTTTAGCAATTACCAAGCTCAATCTTAAATGTGCATCTATTTGATTTGCTGCAATCGCAATGATCTCAATGCATGCTCCAGCATCAATTGCTGTGTACAAAAGATCATACGAGGCCGCAAGAGATCCTGTGAATCGATCAAACTTGTCTAGATCTGCAGCAAGTTTACGATCGCTTGGAGGGACTATCAAAATAGAATTCAGAACTTTACTTACGATAGCCAGCTGCTCGGCAATTCTCTTATCGCCTTCAAGGCCTACATCGTATATATACTTACCTATCAATGCCTGATCATAATAGGCGCCGAAAAACAGATGTGTGCAAAACTCGGAATCATCTTCCCTTGACTCGTTCCAACTTAGCTTCTTGACGCCTTTGGGATTGGCTTTGGCAATACCAGGAGCTAGTTCGTTTAAGGGATAGCAACTCAGTTGAAAACAGCCTATGGGGTCCTCATACGGTTGAAATCCATATGGCGATTTCTCTCCATAGTCGCTAGCACCTGAATTAAGATACTGCCAATCGATTGGAACTTTAATTAAAAGTACCCCGTTGGGTTCGGTCCAGTGTTTCATACGTGCCTACCATATCGACTTTAGTCGTTTCAACATAACAAACTTCACAGCTAGGAAACAGAAAGATAATGATTTTTCCAGCGAATTGTGTCGCATGGCTTGTGCGTTTTTGGCCGAGCAGCCAGTTGATTCTTCGGCAGTGCCACCATTAACGCCTGTCCGTGCTTGATCAAGCGGGGCATAAAACCTAGCTTTCCGCGCACCGTGGCTAAATGCGTCGTCATGGCATGCTGCGATTTCGGGCCCAGCTCTTCCTCTCCAGTCGCCGATCCAATCTGGAATGATCCATTGGGCACGTGAGCATCTGAGCGAACAGGTAAGCATCTATGAGTCGATTTTCGATCAGTTAGTCTTTGCTTCTTGGCCGCCAAACGAAGATTCAGTTGATTATCGCCATCCACGATGCCAACTTTTTGACTAATACCGACCAGCTCACTCGTGTAAGCTCGGGCCACCGTACTTCAGTCGGCATAATACCTAGGTGTTAGCGAGAACACGTTTAGCAAAGTGGTCTGTAAAAGCGTACTGGGGCTATAAGACTCTCATGGCCTCGCTAGCTTCACTGTAGCGAAATGTTGAATGCATTGATTGATACGCCCTAAAAGGGGGTTGAATCCAGAAAAATTTATTTTGTGCTTGTTAGGAGTCACAACCTTGCTCGCAAAATACTCTTTGCCGTACTCAGTATTACTATCAGTCTTATTTTGTTTATTAAACACCTTTCCTCCAAGCTTTGTGGCTCTGATTTTTTTTGTGAATAAATCTTCAATCGAGCTCTTGTTAACTTTGCCTTTCAGTGGCGTAAGCACAATATAAAGATTGTGTGCAACATGTATAAATTCCGCATTCCTAATGTCGGTGACTGGCGAAGTAATAGGAAAAACTGTCGGATTATACCTGTTGCCTTTTAAAATACTTTCAATTTTTCCAAATCCATCATCATTATCCAGAACAATAATAACTGGGTGATTGGGCATGGGTGCTTTGTAAAATTTAAAATGCTCATCATAATCCAGTATAAATTCTTTCAAATATGACGTTCCGCCATATAGCTCAAGAAGGAATCTCGTTCGGTTAGTATAATTGATAAAGTGAACAAGAAGCTCGTATGGGTCGCTCCCGGACTTAGCTTTGGCCAGACTTGGGAACGCGGCAGCACGCCTATTAATAGCTGCTTTCAAGTAGACGTTGTCTGTCTTCCCCTCGCATACAATAGTAGGTTTGCTATTGGCATAAAAATATTTATAAAAAAGGAACCTGCTGAACGTACGCTCTCTACCATTAAGAAGCTTTCTAGTTTTCGACCCGTGCTTCGAGAGCTCATGCTCTAGAGTCATGAGCGGCTTGCTCCGCTTTCTATTAAAGAAATCGACCTGGTCTATGAAGCCTAGCTTTCCCTCCAATACAAAAATATTACCAGTTTGTGGTGGGGTTGAACTGTTTTCTAAAAATTTTCCAGTTTGGAATAGCGCGTGACACTGAGACTTAACGGTGCGCCAATATTCAGATTTGACTCCGGGTTTTTTGTTAACAATCAATCCCGTGACATCTTGGCGAGAATCTTTGTATTGAATCCTTGTTTTTGCAGGATTAACACCAAATCCAGCACGCTTGATTTCTGCTGTGAGCCTACTTCCAATAATGTACCCAGACGCTCGGCCCGATGCTAAATTACTTGGAAAATCTTTTTTTCGCGTTGATATGGTGATATCGTCAGCATACCTAGTATAAGTGCATGAGTTATCTCGTGCCAACGATGCCAATCTAATGTCAAGCGAGTGAGTTATCAAGTTTGATATAACTGGAGAGCACGGGCTTCCTTGAGGCAGCTTGTTGTCGTAGCAAGCAATCTGAGCAATTACTGTCGCTACGGCCGGATCAAGCTGAAAGTTCTTGTTTGATATGAAATAACCTCGAACTCTACCGAAATTAAATTGGTCGAAAAAATCCTTCAAGTCAATGTTTAAGACGTTTCTTTGATTAAGATGCATTATTGCATTTGTCAAGATTGATCGGTCACGAACAAAGCCATGGGAGAGAGTCGATTTAAATTTTGGCCCCTTCGAGGTATTTATTTCTTGAACGCAATCTTGCAGCAAAGTTGAGAGCGCGCTCTGAATTGATTTGAGCTCATCGGACGGAGCATAGATTGTACGTACGCCACCACTTTTTTTCGGGATGGTGAAACAAGTGTATTGAGTTGTTGGCTTAAGTCTGTAAAGAATATTTGTCAAAAACGAAGCATCAATACCCATCAGCAATGCGAGGTCTGGCTTAGTCTTTGCTAGGCGCAAGGCACTGATCTTTTTCATGTTTTGACTTTTTGATAAAGGGAAGGGGCTTACGGGCACTCCTACGCACTGTGCCAGGACCGTCAAGAAGCGACAAGTCACCACAAGGGCAATCCTTTCGGACAATTTTTTCACTGATCGCGATGCGCGATCCAAAATCTGCCCGTAAGCCGGGCCCGAGACTAACAAACTATTGGATCCGAAATCAATCTTTTAAAAAGGTCCGATTCAGTCTGATACCTGGATTTTCACTGCTAACCTAAGCGCACTCTAGGAAGATGGATGTACGTAAGCTTCTGGCCGTTTCCTGCCGGTCGTCTATTGAAATGCGTGGGTCGCCGCCTCGGCCCAAAAGGGATGAACACGTTAATCGGAAGTCACCATTTCAATCAATTTCTGCCACGTAATTTTCGCCATGAAGGCGTGCCCTGCGAGATTGTCATAGAAGTACACTTCCTCGTTTGGGTCTGAAATGGGGGCTAGCAAGCCGGTCATGCCTCTGTCGACGCATCCAGTCCCAATGGTTCCATCCAGTTGGCGGATGACTGCTCCGTGGTAGTTACCTGCATCGTACAAAGCTCGAATTCCTGCTTTGAGCCAACCCCAGTCGACTGCAGAGATCGGAACCGCTTTAGCCTGGTGAAAGACCACAGGGATAATGCTGTCGATACCTTTCAAAATCTGCTTGGGAAATTGAGCAATCAGCTCATCATCGGGCATCGCATCGACCGCAGTCCCCACTGAAGTCTCGTCATGACAAGACTCGATATCAAGATAGGGGGATAGATAGTCAGCAAACGCCTTGTACGCTTCACTGCGGACTTGGTACCCCACGCTGGCCGCAACCTTCGGGATCGCTCGCTTCATGATCTCACGCAGCCCACCAAGCATATGTCCTCGGGGCTCTCGGGGAAGCTGATAGCCAAGTCGTAGTGCCAAGTCACCAAACAGAAATGGCCCGCTGCATCCGAGTTCAAAGCAATGCTGATGGAAAGGATGGTCATCCCCAAGGAGGTGGGAAAAAATCCAGAGCCTCATCGCCTCCGCAGCTTGCAGCCTTTGCTGAGGATTATTCGTCAGGGTAGGAATGGGCTCCTCAATATCATCAGTTCCGACACTGATCTGCTGCATTTCAATCGCGTAGCGAAGCGCTTCGTATTGAGACCAGCAAACGAACGGTTCTAGTTTCAACGCCGCAGCTTCGCTGGCCGCTGCATTCCTCAGAGCTATGATGAGTGTCCCGATAGCAGTACCAGCTTTGAACGCGTCGCTACAACGTATCTGTCCTCCTAAAAATGGAGTGCCTTGCGCGAGGTTTTGGATAAGCGGAAGTGCTACGTCTGGATCTGTCCAGTCCAGATCATTATGCCCAATATAGGGCATATACCGGTCGCGAACGCTTGGATTGCAGACAAACTTATGGGCGTATTGTCCGAGGCTACCCCAAAACTCGAATCGTCTCGGTAGGGCTTGCATGCGCAGAGCCTTGAGTTGCATATCCCAGCTAAATGCATCCCCAAGCTCAAGATCGTAGCGGTCAGAGAGTAGAGTTCTTGCCTCATCGATGTGTGCAAAAACGGAGCTTGGTATCAAGCCGGGCATATCGTCTAGATTTTTATCGAAGAATAGAGCTATCTCGGAATCGCGCTGAGGCAGGCCATGGTCTCTCCACCATGCATACATCGCGTATGGATCAATGCCGCAAAGGGTTAAGCCCCAGACACCTCTCCCCATACCGTTAACATCTTTCCAGAGCATCATGAAGCCGTGAGACCCAGCTCGATCACCAGCGCGAGCTATCACATCCATGGCGGTAATGACTGATCTAGGCGGCCAGTTTTCGTCCATGTCTGGGTCATCTTCTGCCAAATACAGGTTGATTGTCTGCAATGCTTCGGGGGCGAGCGCAAGGCTTCCGGTTAGGTGCCAAGCTTCCGGGAGGTGGCAACTCAAACTTAAATGCTTGCCGGGTACATCGAGAGCAAGCTTGAGGGCGAGGCATCGTTTACCCGACCAGGCATTCAATGCACCCACCGCGTGGTTCAAAAGGGTCGACCACTCAGTGGCTACCACCACGAAACAGATATCGTAGTCACCTACAAATGGCAGCAGGTTTCTCAACTCCTGCTCATAGCCTCCCAGCTCAGTGATTGTCTGGCGCTCAGTCTCTGCCGCCCTCTTGATCTCGAAAACAACCAGCGTTCTTGACTCCGGGTTGAAGCAAAGAATGTCCGGTCGAAGTACCTCTCCAGTTGTAAGAGAGATGCTCATATTGACGGAGATGATCTCAAGCAATGTCAGCTGATTGAGCACATGCTCAGCTGCCTCTGCGGAGGCTAATCTGGATCTATAGTCGATGCCAAATGAGGGAATGAAGTGAGTCTGGCGCACGCCTTCGGCTATTGATACGAAGGCTTCCTTTCCAGCGATAGAGTCATGCAAACTTTCGCTCTCGATCAGTTGTACGAGCCAAGTGGCAACCTCGCTTTCCAATGGTATCGACGATGCGCTCATGAGCCCTCCTTGGGAACGAAACTGGAAATCAACGATAGCGATAATTTTGAAGTTAGTCGCCCTTCATGGCGAGTTCCGTGGCATGTGTTGCAGATGCAGGTCTGCTTCTGGCCGATAGCCACCATCTTAGACAGTTGCTCGTACGGCTCAGCGGAAGCGTTACACAGTTCCATATTGTTACATCACATACACAGAAACTCCCGACAAAGTGTTACAGCAATTTAATTCTTATATTTCAAGTACTTAAGAAATAGTGCTACACCTGAAACACCAGTTACACCGCATTTGAAGAATCTGTCCCACGCCCCCTAGGAAGTGAGCCCCACCAGCGAATGGAATCGGGCATAAGCCGGGGGCCCCTAGGGACTTCTGCTGCATACGGGGTAGGGAACCCGCGCATCTTGAGTAGCCGACGTTTTCACAGCTTAGTGAACTGGTGAACCCGGTGAACTCACCCAATCAGGTGGTGAACCCGGATGTTCATTCCTTCAGCTACTGATCTGCTGCCGTCAACCTGTAAACTGTCAACCAACGTCAACCGATCAGCAGCTACCAAATCCACGCGGGTTTCATGCCCCGTGTCCCTCGAATGCCGCCAGGGTCCCCGGCGTTAATCCTCTGGGAATGGTGAGATTGACTAGCCGACGTCAAGTGTCTCGAAAGCTCCTCCTATAACCTCTCCGGAGGAGATTAAAATTTTGAACGGGGACCAGGAGTCCTCCATGTACCATCCTTCCCCCGTAACGAACCCATCCGCGAGCGAAACTTGGATATTCCTAATTCCATCTAAAGACAAACACTCAGTGCACCAGACCTCAGCCTCTCCTTTGAAAAGCCTAAGCCACAGCCCATTTGAAACGAGGGTGCTACCCAGCTCTGGGATGCTGATCAAACTCTCGATATCGCCACCGAAGTGGTTTAAGAGCAGTCCGTTACGAACGTCCACGATGTAACCCTGACCACCGGCAACTACGATCACATGAAAAGTTGATTCGACTTCCAACACGCAGTTGAAGCGGCAAAACCCGGGTTGGAAGTTCCCCACCCAAGAAGGCATCCCTTCCGGCATGAACCTGATAACGATCCCCTCACTATGCTGCCCTTGGCCGGTTGCACTGAACTGGAGAGGAAGAGGGCCATCACCTGGCAGCCCAGGAAGAAGCTGATGATGCGGCGTATCGGTCATAAATTTGCCCGGCTGCGGAGTTTATTTCAGTCGAATCATGACACTACCTGCCCCTCCGTTACAGAGGCGTGACCTTCCAAAGGTGGGGCAGCTATCGAGGAGCTGTCAATCTGGGTTGAACACAGAGGGTCTACAGAAGTGGCACAGAACATTTGAGTAGCACTGGATACCCTGGATGGATGCAGATTCATCACCCTTGCTCTCGCCTCACTGGCGGCAGAAGGCAGCGCCGTGTATGCCCACGTGTATGCCTAACCGAAGCACCACCAAAAAAACCCAGTAAATACGGGGCTCTTACTACCTAGTTCAAACGACGCCTGGGCCTGGATGTGTCTTGAGTTTTGGACAGTCCAGGAAATGCCCGAAGCCCGCCTTGTGCGGGCTTTTTTGTTTTTGGTGTCCCGTCCTGAATAAGGTTTACACCTTCTGACCTTTCCTCAGGAGGACTTAATGGATTCGGGTAAAAGGCGCAGCCAACGCGATTACACGCTAGCCTTTAAATTATCGGTCGTAGACCAGGTTGA